>DASWLJ010000094.1:0-4536 GCA_036396185.1 Bathyarchaeia archaeon
CCCCGCGATGCCCCGGAGGGCGTCCACCAGGTAGCTCGGCGCCTCGATCCAGTGGGCGGGGTCCTCAGCCTCCTGGGAGGTGAAGTACTTCCACCCTACGACGCCCACTCTGTCGCCCTTATCTACACCGGCCTCCGCCAGTATTTCCCTGAGGGGTCTGGTCCCGGCGCGGTCCTGACCCATGAGGCTAAGGCTCTGCCACAGCACCGGCCTTAGGCTGTCCTTGATGGGCGATATCGGGAAGTAACCGAGGCCTTCGTGGCCCATCACCAGGGACGCCGACTTTCTGGGCACGTCCATGACGAGCACTGACTCCTCGAACCTAGGGTCGTAGCCCGTCAGGTAAGCCAAGTTAGCGCTGTGCTCCCTGTCCCCGTACACGACCAGAGCCTGGAAGCCCCCCTCACCGGCCCTCTCGTACAGTCGAATCATTCGCTGAGAGTAGGTCTCGGCTCCTATCCTGGGCTCCACCGTGGGCTCCCTGAACACTGGGAGCTCAAGCTCCGCCAAGACGGCGCTGCGCATGGTGCATCGGTGTGAATAGCCGAGTGAGGTTATTTAGGTTCGACGCCGGCTTGGAAGTGTTTTATGCACCTCAGCTGAATACACATCAGCCATGGACCTCTACGTGGGCGTGGACAGCGGTACCCAGAGCACCAAGGCGCTGGTGATGGACGCGTGTGGCACCGTCTTAGTCAAGGCGTCTAGACCGCACACCCTCTTAGGTGGGCTCCCCCCGGGCCACATGGAGCAGCGGCCGGAGGACTGGTGGCTGGCCACCGTGGAATCCATAAGGGAGTGCCTCGCGGACCCCAAGGTGGACGCATCCAAGGTGAAGGCCATAGGGGTCTCGGGGCAGCAGCACGGATTCGTCCCCCTGGACGCCGATGGCCGAGTCATCAGGCCCGCCAAGCTGTGGAACGACACAAGCACGGCGGCCGAGGCGCAGGCCCTCATCGACGGGCTGGGCGGGCTCAAGCGCGTCATCGGCCTCGTGGGGAACGGCGTCCCCCCGGGGTTCACGGCCCCAAAGATACTCTGGCTGAAGACGCACGAGCCCGAGAACTACCGCAGGCTCTCAACCGTCCTGCTGCCCCACGACTACCTGAACTTCCGGCTCACGGGGGCCAGGACCATGGAGTACGGCGACGCCTCAGGCACCGCCCTCATGGACGTGAGGAGCCGCAGGTGGAGCAGGGAGGCCGTGGAAGCCATCGACCTTGGGCTCATGGAGAAGCTGCCCAGGCTCCAGCCATCGAACAAGCCCGCGGGCCGCCTCTCAGCCGCGGCCTCTGAGGAGCTGGGGCTGAGCCGGAGCGTGCTGGTCTCGGCCGGCGGAGGCGACAACATGATGGGCGCCATAGGCACAGGCAACACCAGGCCCGGAGTCATCACCGTCAGCCTCGGCACCTCGGGCACCGTCTACGCATTCTCAGAGAAGCCCATCGTGGACCCCCGGGGAGAGGTGGCCACCTTCTGCGACAGCACAAACCACTGGCTGCCCCTGGTGTGCACCATGAACGTCACTGTGGCAACCGACCTGGCCCGTAACGCGTTCAGCCTCAGCTATGAGGGACTGGAGGAAGCCGTTGAAGGCGTCCCCGCTGGCTCAGACGGGCTCCTGTTCCTGCCGTACCTGACGGGCGAGAGGACCCCCAACATACCCGGTGGACGGGGTGTCCTCTACGGGCTGACGCCCAGCAACTACGAGCCACGGCACATGGCTAGGGCCACCGTGGAGGGGGTCACCCTGGGCCTCAACTACGGCCTCAACAGGCTCAGAGAGCTAGGCATAAGCCCCACGGAGGTCCGGCTCACGGGCGGCGGCGCAAGAAACAGGGCGTGGAGAAGGGTGGCCGCCGACATCTTCGACGCGGACGCCGTCACACTCCACGAGGAGGAGGGAGCCGCCTACGGCGCAGCCATCCAAGCCATGTGGTGCCACAGGAGGGCGCAGGGCGAGAGTGTAGCTGTGAGCGAGATCACAGACGAGCTCATCAAGCTGAACGAGGGCAGCAGGGTAAGCCCGAACCCTATGAACGCTGCGAAGTACAGGAAAGTGCAGGGACGACACGACTCACTGATGAAAGCCCTAAGAGGCTTCTTCGACGCTTTATGATTTCAAGGAAGCATGGGGTAGTCGCCTACCTTCTTGCGAAGCCAGTCTATGAAGAGGCCGAGTAAAAACATCGCGACTATGAGGATGAAAATAGTAGTTAGGTCCTCGACGGGGGTGTTCAGGTACGAGTCCAACAAACTCAACATTGACTTAAACCTACCATTAATAAACCACTCTCATATCAACGCTTGAACTGAATAAAGGGGACGCCGTAAAGGAATATCAACCGCGGCTCCCCACCGGTGATCGATGACGGACAGGAAGATTCTGGGCGTCCACGCGAGCACGCCCACCGTCGAGGGGGCCGGGGTCCGCCTATTCCGCGCCTTCGGCCACGACGAGGCCCGAAGGATGGACCCGTTCCTCATGCTGGACGACTTCCACAGCGGCGACCCCGACGACTACATGGCCGGGTTCCCCTGGCACCCCCACAGGGGCTTCGAGACCGTCACATACATGGTCACCGGCGCCATGGAGCACAGGGACAGCATGGGCAACAGGGGCACCATCAGGGACGGCGACGTCCAGTGGATGACCGCCGGTAGCGGCATCGTCCACCAGGAGACGCCGCTGAGAGCCGAGGGATTCATGCAGGGCTTCCAGCTCTGGGTCAACCTACCCAGGGCGCACAAGACGACGGCCCCCCGGTACAGGGGAATCACGGCCGACCAGATACCCGAAGTTAAAGTGGAAGACGCGTCGGTCAAGATCATCGCGGGCAACCTCAACGGCGTGCAGGGTCCCGTCAGGGACCTCTTCGTGGACGTCGAGTACCTAGACATCACCATGACCCCAGGCTCTCAGTTTACACATGAGATAGACGAGAGCTGGACCGCCTTCGCCTACACATTCAAGGGAGCCGCCGGCTTCAACGGAACACGCCCAATCGAAGCCTACAACTTTGTGGAGTTCGGGGTAGGTGACAGGGTGACCGCCGAGGCGGGGCACCAAGGCGCCAGGTTCCTCCTCGTATCCGGGGAACCCCTGGGCGAGCCCATCGCGTGGCGGGGCTCCATCGTGATGAACACCCAGGCCGAGCTTGACCAGGCCTACAGGGAGATTAGGGAAGGAACCTTCATTAAAGCCGGCACTGCTTGAAGTTACGATCTTTCCTACAAAGGTTAATTACATTGTCGTTAAATATCAAAGTCAGGTGGATCGGTTGGCAGAGGTAGTT
The DNA here is from genome assembly GCA_036396185.1 of Bathyarchaeia archaeon. Taxonomy (GTDB): domain Archaea; phylum Thermoproteota; class Bathyarchaeia; order TCS64; family TCS64; genus RBG-16-57-9. The sequence goes on from DASWLJ010000094.1 coordinate 3,297, forward strand.
ACGATTCCTCTTCCCTTATTGAAGGAGTTTTACGAGCACTTTTACAGAATAGAAGAGATCATCGCCACATTGGAGGAGCTCTCAGACGAGGAAGGATTGAAGCGAATCGAAAAAAGCTTGGATGATTACACTAAAAAAGAGTATGTCACAGTAAAAACCCCTGAAATGATAAGAGAAGCCCTGTTGAAGGACTGAGATTTGCCATATAAATCAGTCTTTACACTAGCTTCAATAAGGAATTCGATAAACTGCCAAAAAAAGTTAAAGAACATATTATTGATGCTATGGAAAAGATCGTGGACGCTCCTTATTCTGGTACGAAGTTGCGGGGTAAGCTTGAAGGACTGTGGAGGTGGCGAGTGGGCAAATATCGTGTTGTCTACTTGATAGAAGAGAAAGAGGTTACAGTAGTCTTTTTAGACGTAGGCTTAAGAAAATCAATCTACAAATAGACGTTAAATCCCATAATAAGAACTTGGTAATTAGGTCAATAGATGTTAAATCCTGCATTTTAGACTAATAATGACCCGCCTAGCAGGTATATTCGCCTATCATGTACGACAAAACGTTTATTAAATGTGTTACAATATATACGACAGACTGTGATCACCATGCCCTCCACATACACGATACGGTTACCCGAGAAGCTCAGGGAGAAGATGAGCAAGGCTGACACCAACTGGGGTGAAGAGATCAGGGCCTTCATCGAGGAACGGGTGAGATGCCTGGAGCTAGTCGAGGTCATCGAGGAGATGAGAGAAAGAGCAGAGAGGCGGAGGCTGACAGTTGACTCAACGAGTCTCATAAGGGAGGACAGGGAGCGTTGAGCCTGGTCCTGGACTCCAACATACTTGTCAAACTTGTAACCGGCGAAGCAGGTTCAGAGGAGGCCAGAAAAACGGTGACAGCATCCCTCAGAGACGGATACATATTACACACAGTGGACGCGGCGCTGGTCGAGGCGCTCAACGCCCTCTGGAAACATGTGAAGATACACGGCGACCTGGACGCGGAGGAGGCGCTGCTCGCGGCCCAGGACCTCCTGAAGATATGGGACAGACTCAACATTATCCCCACCAGTGAACTCTCCAAGGAATCCCTGGACACAGCAGTCACACTGAACATCTCTGTTTACGACTCCCTCTACGTGGCCGCGGCCCGAAAAGTGAAAGCAAGGCTCTATACGGCTGATAAGAGACTGTTTGAGGCGTCTAGGAAGACTGTAGAGTCTGAGCTCCTA
>DASWLJ010000095.1:0-3819 GCA_036396185.1 Bathyarchaeia archaeon
TGGCCTTCTGGAGGCAGAACAGGAGGCTGGCCGTCAGACAGTTACCCATCGCGGCTGCCAGCACCTTGCTGGCGTTGGGGCCACTGTCTCCGCCCACGGGCGCGGGCTCATCCATGACCATGGGGGGCACGCCCTCCAAGCCGAAGTCCACCTCGAACCTGAACCCGTCGAGGCGCCTCATGGATACGCTGAATGTCTTATCCTCTTCGCTCATGTGAGTCAAGGATCGTTGATATGGGCCGAATATAAAAGGCTACGATTCAGGCCACTCTGGCTTGTACTCCTCCGGGTGCTCCCTCCTGTGCTTGGACTCTGTGAGGTAGCCGCCCGCGAACAGGCCGAACCCCACGAGGACCAGCACCCAGACCACCCACTCGACGCTGGTGTCGCCCGTCACAGTTATCCTCCAGATGAGGAAGACGCAAGCCACCACGCACGCGGCGGCCCCTGCGAACATTAGGGTCCAAGGCCTAGGCTCCAAGGGCAGTCACATATGAACCATGTATCAAGCTAACAAATAGTTACCGACGGTGAAGCTCATAAACAGTGGGCGCACAGGTATAGCCATGTCAAAGATGCGCCGCAAGGACAAGGAGATCACGGAAAAGGTGGTCATTGAGGAGATACTCAGGGAGAACCAGGTGGGGCGCCTAGCTACAGCCGTGGACGGCGAGCCCTACATAGTGCCCATGAACTACGTCTACCTGTCAGGCAGGATATTGATGCACACCCACAGGGACGGGAAGAAGGTCCGCGACATCGAGAAGAACCCCCGCGTCTGCTTCGAGGTGGACAGCGGCGAGATGGTGGAGGGCGACGACCCGTGCGGCTACAGCTGGGAGTACAGGAGCGTAGTGGCGCGCGGAGACGCCAGGATCGTGGAGGACCCCGCAGCGAAGCTGCGGGCCCTGCGCGTCATAAGCGACAAGTACGCCTTCGGTAAAGGCCAGAGACTGGACCAGGCCAAGGTGGACAGGTTCAGCGACCTGGTCATCATAGAGGTGACGATAAAGGAGATGACGGGGAAGAGGAGTCCCGTCAAGCCGAAGGAGCAGTGACCGTCTGCCCGTATTCAGGGCATGAGAAAATGTGTGCGTAATTACGTACGAAATCCTTGTTGCTCCTCCTTCCGAAATAAAGGTCGTAATTACGACTCATATTTCAGATGTGAGTGTTTCGTGCGTAATTACAGACGAAGTATGAACCGTGAAAATAAAGGACGTAATTAAGGCCTCTATTTTACGATGACGCATCATTTCGTTCGTAATTACGCATGTTATTCCCGGCTTCTAGGGCAAGCTGAAATAATGGACGTAATTACGTCCATTATCTTAAGGTGAGTGAGTCTCATCATCCACCTAACTCGTCGCCTCGGGCTGCCTCTTCCAGTGCCGGTACCAGTGGCTGTAGTTTCGCTTCACCCACTCTGGCCTGTCGGACCTGTAGAGCAGAGGGTAATCGTATGCCGCGGCCTCCTCCTCTGTAGCCCCCTCCACTATCAAGCCTCTCATGATCCACCGGGTCTCCTTGAACCACTTGATCTGCCTTCGCACCTCGTCCTTGTCGCATGGTGGCCCGTGGCCCGGCACTATCACGTCCACGTCCATCTCCAGGATGCTCTCCAGTGACCTTATCCACTGGTCCGGGTCCGCTGTGGGGTCGCCCGCCCACGGGAACCTGCCCACGAAGAGCAGGTCCCCGGAGAAGAGTGTCCGGTCATCTGCCACGTAGACGGCGCTGCTGCAGTCCGTGTGCCCCCCCATGTGTATGAGCTCCACTCCGCCTAGGCTCCACCTGTCCCTGAAGGTCTCCGTGGGCGGCACTATCCTGAGGCCATCGAAGAGCCACCACCTCTCGGGGCTCTCCCTCCTGTAGGCCTCCAGCATCTTCTCCAGGTTCCCGGGGGCCCACTCGTTCATCAGGCTCCTCTCCATCTTCGCCTTCAGGGCCTCGTGGGCCACTATCTTCAGGTCCTCGAACACCATGTTGCCGAAGACGTGGTCCCCGTGGACGTGGGTTAGGAGCAGGTGGGTTAGAGGCTTCCCCATCACATCGCCGATTGCTTCCCTGAACCTTCTGGCAGAACCCGGGTACTGGGCGTCCACGGCCACCGCGTGGTCCCCGTCCTCCACCAGGCCCACGTTGCCGCCCGTCTCGCCGTCCCAGTTGGCGTAGACGCTGCCGGAGACCTTGCTGAGTTTCATATGCGACGCATGAAGATGGGTTGAAGCCCTTAAAAGGTGACCGGGCTAGGACACGTAGAACTTTGCCTCTGGCTCGCTGGCCTCCGACTCCATCATCTCCTTGATGCTGTTGATGAGGTCCGGGTGTATCCCGGCCACGTCCAGGAGGCTCAGGATGCCCACGAGCCTGTAGTTGCCTTCATCGTTCTCTAGGACGGGCAGCTTCTTAATGCGCTGGGTGAGCATGAGCTCCACGGCCTTCTCCAGTGGCTCATCCGGGCCGACGACGATGACGGGCTCCGACATGATCTCCTTCACCTTCACCTTGGATGGTTCGAGGCCCATGCAGACCACCCTCGATATGATGTCCTTCTCCGTGAGTATACCCTTAAGGCCCTCCTTGCTCAGCACCAGAAGGCTGCTGATCCCGAACATGGTCATCCTTCGGGCTGCGTTCTTCACTGACTGCGTCGGCTCGATTGTGACCACCTGTGGGGTCATGACGTCCCGCACCATTAACACCAAATCGGCTCGCCTGTGTCCACAGGAACCGCCTTAAAAATAATTATGGAGCGTAAACATGAAGCACTGTGCTAGGCTCTAGTCTTTAGTATCCTCTGTCCGAGGGGCAGCTTCTCGGACGCGTACCTCAGCACCAGGGCGGGGGCTCTATCCCTCCAGCCCAGCAGGTACTCCCTGACCTCGCCCTGGTGCCTCTTGGAGGCCTCCTTAAGCAGCCAGCCCACCCCTTTCTGCACAAGGTCGTCTCGGTCCTCCATCAACACGTCTGCTACGCCGAATACATCCTGAAGCATCATGCCTCGCCTTGCCGTGGGCACGAGGCTGACCGCGGCGGCTCTCCTTCTCCAGCGGCTCGGTGAAGCCGCCCACCCTCTGAGCCTCCCCACCGTCTCCGGTTTTCCTTCCACGAGAGCGTTTACGATCTGGGTGCAGAAAGTGTCAACGCTGGCCCAGTTGGTTAAACTGTCGATCCAGTCGTCCACCTGGTCCACGTGCTCCGCCGTTAACTGTCTCTTAACCTTCGCGAGGAGAGCTGTGGCCACCCATTGCTCCTCTAGGACGCCGGCCTCTATCAGCTCGCCGGCTACTATGAGGGTCTGCCCGAGGTCCCTCTTCAGCGTGGGCGCTAGCTCCTCTGTGACCGCCTTGGCGTCGCTGCTGCTGCACCCGTAGGTGGTCACGGGCTCCCTGAAGTACCTCCTGGTCTTCTCGACGCCCTCCGCTGAGCCGCGGCTCATCAGCCTCCTCCTTATCTCCTCAGACGCTTGGTGCATCCACGCGCCCCCCAGATTGCGCTACTTGAAGGCCTCGCCCAGGGGGACTGTGGTGAGCTGCATCGAGTCCCCCTTCTTGGAGACTATGATGGTCCGCGTCCACTGTGGGTCCTCCCACGGGTGGTCCCTCCTGTAGTGGGCTCCTCTGCTCTCCTTCCTCTCCATGGCCGCCCTTATTATCATCTCGGCGGCGTCCAGCGCCATGGTGAACTCCAGGGCCGCTACCATGGGCTTCCCCTGCTGCGCCAGGACCTGCCTTGAGTCCTCTCTGAGCCCCTGCACCTTCTCGTAGGCCCCGACGAGCATGTAGCTGTCCCTGACTATCCCAGCCTTCTCCCACA
>DASWLJ010000096.1:0-2670 GCA_036396185.1 Bathyarchaeia archaeon
AACAGCGAGACCCTCGTTGGCAAGGCCCTCAGGGACGGTTACAGGGAGCGCGTGAAGCTCGTCACCAAGATGCCCACCTTCCTCATAAAGGAGCGAGGCGACTTCGACAAGTACCTGGACGAGCAACTCCAGAAGCTCCAGACGGACCACCTGGACTTCTACCTCCTCCACGGCCTCCGCAAGGAGCGGTGGCCCATCCTCAAGCAGCTGGATGTATTCGGCTGGGCCGAGCAGAAGATCAGGGAAGGCGTGATCGGGCACCTGGGCTTCAGCTTCCACGACGACCTCGCCCTATTCAAGGAGATCGTGGACGCCTACGACGGCTGGACCCTATGCCAGATACAGCTCAACTACATGGACACGGAGTACCAGGCCGGGCTCGAAGGGCTCAGGTACGCAGCCGCCAGGGGCCTCGCCGTCGTCATCATGGAGCCCATCAAGGGAGGCAAGCTAGCCGTCACGCCCCCCAAGGAGGTCCAGGAGGTCTGGACCAAGAGCGAGAGGAAGAGGACCCCAGCAGAGTGGGCCCTCCAGTGGGTCTGGAACCTGCCAGAGGTGAGCGTCGTCCTAAGCGGCATGAGCGAGATGAGGCACGTGGAGGAGAACCTGGAGTACGCGGACAGGTCCGGCGTAGGATCACTCACCAAGTACGAGCTGGCCCTCTACGACGAGGCCAGGGACGCCTACAACAAGCTGGGATTCATCGGGTGCACCGGCTGCAGGTACTGCATGCCCTGCCCCCAGGGCGTCGAGATACCCACTATCCTCGGCCTCTACAACGAGTACTACATGAGCGGCCAGGGCGACGAGGTCAAGAACAAGTACTGGCAGCAGATCACGCCCGAGACCCACTCAACGAACTGCGTCGCCTGCGGCCAGTGCGAAGAAAAGTGCCCACAGCACCTCCCCATCAGGAAGTTCATGGGCGAGACCAGCCGCATGTTCCCTCAGCCCGAGAAACCTAAACAATAATGAAGGGACGCTCCTAGGCACCCTCAGCCTTTCCTTGGGCCCTCAGGAGGTTCCTGATCTCCCGGAGAGTGATCAGCATCTCGTCATCCAGGCCAGGCTCCCTGGGCACCGGCTCCTCCACGGGCGACGCCACCTCCGTCATGGTGGCGTAGGGCACTCTGAACTTCCGCAATTCGTTGAGTATGAAGTCACGGACCTCCTCGTAGAAGACGATGCCCTCCAGTCTCTCCTCAGGCCCAGTCTGCTGGCCGCTGAAACCCGCCGTCTCGATGCTCACGTTGCCCAGCCCGAACAGCCTGTCGAAGGGGCCCGCGTTGCTGGCGATGTTGGTGATGGTCCTGAAGGGCACATGCTTCCTGGTGACGGTCACTATGCCCTTCTTGACGTACACCTCGGGCATACTCTCCCCTGACTCGGAGATGACGCTGTACTCTATGCTGTTCACGTATGTTGGTGTTAGCGCCAGAGCCGGGACGAGCCAGAGCAGGTTCCCGAGGATCAGCCAGTTGCTCAGGTTCCAGAGCCACATCCCCATGGTCTGGATGGCGGAAGCCATCTCCCCCGGGTCCACTGCGTTGATGAAGTAAATACAGGCCACCACGGACAATAGCGTGCCCAGCCAGATACAGACGGCTATCGCCGCGTCCTTCACCCACAGTTTGTACACGTAGGCCCTCGCGGGTCTGAATATCCTGCCGCTCGTCACCTTCTGGACAGGCGGCTTAATCACCTTAGACTCGACCTCTTTTCCCAACTCACTTCCTCCTGTACCTCGGAACCTCCTTGGCCGCCAGCTTGCTGAAGACGGCCGTGCTCTGCCTCGTCATTGGCAGGTCCTCCTCGTCGGGCCTCAGCTCCAGCCCGTACTCTCCCATGACAGTGTCCAGGGTCTCCCTGCACTCCTGCTCCTTTGGGCACTCCGGGCACAGCTTACCCGCGTAGCTGCTGTGCGTGTACCAGACCACCACCCCCAGCCGCTCCGTGTAAATCATGTAGACCTGTGAGTTGGCTTGGTAGTCAAACCCGATCAACAGCCCCTTGTAGTCCTGGAGGCTCTCCACATCCAGACGGTGGCTGTCCGCGTGGCCACGGAGAGCTCCAGCTATCTTCTCCCGAGCCCTGTTGAGGACCCTTGAAGTGTAGCTCGGCGTCCAGCCCTCCGCCTCGTGGGCGTCAGCTATCTCGCTGGTGCTTCCGCCCCTCTGGAACTCAGCCCACACGACGGATTCGTGGTTCGACAGCAGCCCCATCTCGATTCCCCGTGATACCCAACGACTACACAGTGCTGGTATATCTTTACAATTCAATGGTAAAGATTTACCTTATAAATGTTGTGATCCTTTGATCCCGAGAGCGTTAAACCGGACAACACGAGGATACAGTTTAAAATCCAGGCATAGCTGTATCAGCAGATAACAGGAGGAGCCGGACACGGACTTTGACCTAGACAGCTACCAGCCGATGCCAGTCGCCTACGAGCTAAGGTACATGATGCTCAGGAAGCTCCGGGAAGGAGAGGACCCGCTGCCCGACATAGAGGGGCGGGACGAGACCAAAAACGACGTCATAAGGGCCGTCCTCAGCGGAGGCTACCCCTACTTGGTCAGTCGTGAAGGCACAGGCAAGACCAGGCTCGCGGAGAGCCTAGCCAAGCTCCTGCCGCCAGTGCCCAAGATCAAGGGCTGCCCCTACAACTGC
>DASWLJ010000097.1:0-1654 GCA_036396185.1 Bathyarchaeia archaeon
TCTGGCAGAGGGTCCAGCCCCTGTAGCTGTCAACGATCTCCTTGAAGAGGGGGAGGTCGTCGTGGAAGCTGAAGCCGAGGTGCCCTATCACGCCCTCCCTGATCTTCTGCTCTGCCCAGTTGAAGACGCCAAGCTGTTTGAGGATGGGCCACCGCTCCTTACGGAGGCCGTGGAGGAGGTAGAAGTCCAGGTGGTCCGTCTGGAGCTTCCCCAGCTGCTCGTCCAGGTACTTGTCGAAGTCGCCGCGCTCCTTCACGAGGAAGGTGGGCATCTTGGTGACGAGCTTCACCCGCTCCCTGTAGCCGTCGCGGAGGGCCTTACCCACGAGTTTCTCGCTCTCGCCGCCGTGGTAGGGGTAGGCGGTGTCCACGTAGTTGACGCCGTGGTCGATGGCGTGCCTGATCATCTTGATGGCTTGGGGCTCGTCGATCTTGGTCTGGTCTCCTCCGATGATGGGTAGCCTCATGGCCCCGAAGCCGAGGGCCGAGGGCTTGTAGTCGATTTTCCCGAACTTGCGGTACTTCAAGGGTTTCACCTAGAATGATGTGATGGGAGGGGAGCCATCCCTTATAGAAGTTTCTTAGATGCATACTCATTATTTCAGTTATTTTGACTTCAGATAGTCTTTCAACCGTTCTTCTTCTGAGAGCTTTTTCAGTTCCTTAGCTGAGAGCCCTATTGAGATACGCTGAGCAATCTGTTTAAGGTCTTCTAGTGGGTTCTTGGAGTAGCGTTTTGCTCTCAATGATAGGTCGCCTTTTTTTTACTGAAGGCTTCTGCATTTCATAATATAATCGTTTAGCTTCTTGCGTCAATGGTTTTTTTGGGTTTAGGTAGCTGGGCTTTTATCCTGTGCGACGGCATAGTTCATTGATGAGCATGGAGTCCGAGAGATTCGAGCGCGTGATGGCGGTCATGCGCCGCGAGGTACCTGACAGGGTACCGTGGAGCCTGTGGGGCCACTTCCCCGCGTGCAACTGGCTGGACTACTACAGCTGGGAGCTGGCGACGAGGAGCGGCGAGGAGTCGGCTAGGGCGCACATGGCGCTGCTGCGTGAGCTGGACTACTCGATGGACCTGCTGAAGGTGACGCCGTACTACAGGTTCATGGCGATGAAGTGGGGGAGCGTTTTCGAGTTCAAGAATAATGAGGAAGAGGCTCTCACTGTCTCGACGATAGTTAAGGAGGCGGGTGACTGGGGGAGGCTGTGGGTTCTGGACCCCCGGAAGGAGCTGCGGGAGTACGTGCGATGCAACGAGATACTGGCGCGGGACCTGCGCAGGATGCCTTTCATCTACACGATCCCGAGTCCCCTCATACAGGCAATGAACGGCGTAGGCACCCCTGAGAGGGTGATGGAGGACATGAAGAGTAGCCCGGACGAGTTGAAGGAGGGGCTGGAGACCATCACGGAGACGATCATAGACTTTGCCAAGGCGTGCGTGGCCGCGGGTGCGTCTGGTATATTCTTTGGGATCGGCGGAGGTGGCCGCGTCTGGCGTGAGTTGTCCAAGGGGCAGCTTGAGAGGTACGCGCTGGGCTATGATAAGCGGGTGCTGGAGGCCGTTGACTGCCCCGTCAAGCTGATGCACATCTGCAGCACGCCCCAGGGGAACCCTCAGGACAAGGGCTTGATGGACGGCGGCTGGTTCA
>DASWLJ010000098.1:0-6927 GCA_036396185.1 Bathyarchaeia archaeon
CCGGCTCCCATGGCGCTGATAACCGTAGCGGCGCCCGTCGCCACGTCTCCGCCCGCGTAGACGCCCGCCAGCTTGGTGGCCGCCGTCGCCTCGTCCGTGATGATCGTCCCGTGGCGCGTCACCTCCAGGCCCTCCGTGGTCTGCTGGATGATGGGGTTAGGGCTCTGCCCTATGGCCACCACCACGGTGTCCACCGGAAGCTTCCACTCGCTGCCCGGGACGGCCTCCGGCCTCCTCCGCCCCGAGGCGTCCGGCTCACCCAGCTCCATCCTGACGAGCTCCACTGCCTTCACGTTCCCCTTGCCGTCGCCTATGAACCTCGTCGGGTTGTTGAGCAGCGTGAATATGACTCCCTCCTCCTCGGCGTTCTCGACCTCCTCGTGGCGCGCCGGCAGCTCACTCATGCCTCGCCTGTAGATGATGTACACCTTCTCGGCGCCCAGCCTGAGGGAGCACCTGGCCGAGTCCATGGCCACGTTGCCGCCGCCGATGACTGCCACGCTCTTGCCGATGTTGATGGGTGTGTCGTACTCGGGGAACCTATACGCCTTCATCAGGTTGGTCCTGATGAGGAACTCGTTGGCGCTGTATATGCCGCTCATATTCTCGCCTGGCAGGTTCAGGAAGTTAGGGAGCCCGGCGCCGCTGCCTATGAACACGGCCTCGAAGCCGCCGTCGAAGAGCTCCTTGACCGTGTAGAGTTTCCCCACCATGCTGTCCAGGTGTATCTCGACGCCCAGCTTCTCTATGTACTGGACCTCGGCCTGGACGATGGCCTTGGGGAGCCTGAACTCGGGGATGCCGTACATGAGGACGCCGCCCGCCACGTGCAGTGCCTCGAACACCTCCACGTGGTGGCCCTTCTTCTTTAGCTCCGCTGCCACAGTGAGGCCCGCGGGACCCGCGCCCACCACGGCCACCCTGTGCCCGGTGTCCGGGTGCGCCTCCGGGACCTCTATGCCGTGGCCTCTCTCGTAGTCGGCCGCGAACCGCTCCAGGCGGCCTATGGCTATGGGGTCGCCTCTGATGCCCATGACGCAGAACTTCTGGCACTGGTTCTCCTGTGGGCAGACGCGGCCGCAGATGGCCGGCAGCGCGTTGGTCTCCTTCAGCTTCCACGCGGCCTCCACGAACCTGCCGTCCCTGATGAGCTTGATGAAGGCGGGGATGTCTATGCCCACGGGGCACCCCTTCATGCACTGGGGGTTCTTGCACTGGAGGCACCTCTGGGCCTCCTCGACGGCCATCTCGAGGGTGTACCCCTTGGCCACCTCGAAGAAGTTGCTGACTCTCTCCTCGGGGGTCTGCTTGGGCATCTCCACAGCGGGCTTCTTGAAGGCGTCAGCCGCCAACCTAGTCGGCCTCCCTGTTGTAGACCACCATGGCGATCTTCTCCTGCGGGTTGTAGACCCTCATGCGCATGATGAGCTCGTCGAAGTCCACCTTGTGGCCGTCGAACTCGGGGCCGTCCACGCAGCTGAACCTGGTGGCCCCTCCGACGGTGACACGGCAGGCGCCGCACATGCCCATGCCGTCAACCATGATGGGGAAGAGGTTAACCCTGGTGGGTAACCCGTGGGGCAGGGTCTTCTCGCTCAGGTCCTTCTGGAGGCTCGTGGGGCCTATGGCGAACGCGACGTCGAACCTCTGGTTCTCCAGCAGCTCGTCCACGATGCCCATGCCGCTGAGGCCGTAGCTGCCGTCGTCTGTGCACACGTACGCCTCGTCCGCGACGCCCCTGAGCTCCTCCTCCAGCATCACGTGATCCTTGTTCCTGTACCCGAAGACAGCGACCAGGTGGTTCCCGGCCTCCTTGAGGGCCCTCATCTGGTAGAGCATGGCGCCCACGAAGACTCCTCCGCCCACGCAGAGCACCCTCCCGTAGTCCTTGATCTCTGTGGCGTTTCCGAGGGGGCCGGCGAAGTTGAGGATGCTCTCCCCCTCTTCGAGCCTACACAGCTCCGTGGAGCTCTTCCCCACCTCGGCGACGTATATGGTCACGGTGCCCTCCCGGGGGTCCGCGCTGGCTATGGTGATGGGGACCCGCTCCCCCTTCTCGCTGGACCTTACGATGACGAACTGGCCGGGCCTGGCCTTGTGGGCCACGGCGGGGGCGTGAACCTCGAACATCTTGACGTTGGGGGTGATCTCCTGCTTCCTCGTAATCTCGTACATGAACCCACCACAGTGAACGAATCTCATTAAGGAAGCATTAGTGCTTAATAAAATTGAGGTTCAGTGAGCCCCGGGACACGCAACCCTGGTAGCCCCGCGCCGTCAGACTATCAACGGTTTATAAAAAGTGGCGCCCTTTTTAGCGCGGCTAGGTCCAGAGGCCCGGGACGTCGCCCCAGATGGCGTCCCACCAGTCTCCCTCTGTGACAGCCTCCCCGCGGACCAGTATCTGCAGCAGCGTCTTCAGGAGCTTGTGGTGCCGGTGCTCGTCCAGGAGTATGGCTTTGAGTAGGAGCTCCACCTTCTCGTTCTCGATGCCGGGGAGTCTCTTCTCCAGTTCCTTGATGACAGCCGCCTCCATGCTGATGTGTCTCTCAATGGTCTCCTTCTGGAGGTCCAGCTGGTCCTCGCTGAGGGGCGCCGCGGTGCGCGTCAGCATCGCCACGGCGGACCTGTACATCTCTGCGTGCTTGGAGCTGTCCAGGCTTATGCCTCTGAGGGCCGTGGACACGGCCTCGTTCTCGATCTTCTCCAACGCATCTGAGACGCTACGGACTATCTTGTTCTCCAGCTTGACCTGGTTCTCAAGGAACTTGATCAAATCCTCTGACAAGGTCTGACACTGAAGGAAAAAGGGACGGCTCGTAATAAAGCTTCTAACGCTTCTTGCCCACCACGCCAACGTAGACGGCGAACTGGTCCACGCCGTCCACGCCCAGGGCTTTGTTCAGCAGGTCGTCGTCGAACGCAGCCACGGCGCAGGCGCCGCAGCCCACCGCCTCAGCCGACAGGTACAGGTTCTGGCACACGTGGCCGGCGTCCAGGTGCATGTACCTGTAGCCCCGCTCACCGTACCTCCACGTCATCCTGTATGCCACGGCGGTCCAGATGAAGGTGGCTGCCGACGCCAGTATGAAACGCTGGTTCAGGCACGCCTTGGTCACCCTCCCAGCAATATCCGAGCTGAGGTCCACCTCCTGAAGCTTATGCTGGCCCGCAAGGAACTTATAAAGGCCCGGCTCCAATCCATCCACCCTGTTGGCCAGCACATAGGTCTCGAAGCAGTGCCTGGCCCCGGCGCTGGGCACCGTCCTTAGATTATAGCTGAAGTTCACAGCATTAGGTATGTCAGGTTTGGGAGGGTTCTGCTTCACACCCTGGGTGCACCAGAGGAGGTGGCTCAGCTCGGCGAGACTGAGTGGCTTCTCACGGTAAGATCTGACGCTTGTCCTCCTGTTTATGGCCTTAAGGACATCTAGGGGCTTAGTGTCCATGCCCTTTGGGTCAGGTAGATCGATGATCCTCTTACCCTCAACGGCCGGAAGCTCCAGTGGCGGCTGTGGTATCCCGCTGTTCTGGTCGGACTGCTCCAGGTACCTGTACTTGGTCTTCTCCATGAACTCTCGTCCTTGTCCCTTCATACACCTCACCGCTGGAACAGTGAACACGCTTCAGGGCTTTTAAACCATCCACCGGCGGATTACCTTCGTTGAAACCTTTATTATGGGCGCCTCCCACGAGCAAATTGATGCACATGGCATCGAAAGAGCTTCTTGAGAAAATGAACACCGCCATAGCGATGGAGATGCAGGTGGCAATCCAGTACATGTGGCAGCACGTCCAGTGGAGCGGGGTGAAGGGCTTCGCTGTCAAGGGCGAGCTGAGGAGCTTCGCCGTCGAGGAGATGAAGCACGCCGAGATGCTGGCCGAGCGCCTCTTCTACCTGGGGCAGAAGCCGACGACTAAGCCGACGCCCATATTCGTGGGCGAGAAGCTGAAGGACATGCTGGCCCAGGACAAGAAGGACGAGGAGGGCGCCATAAAGCTCTACAAGGAGACGCTGGAGCTAGCCTGGAAGGAGGGCGACCACACCACCCACAAGCTGATACGCGGAATCCTCAGCGACGAGGAGGAGCACCACGACACCTTCGTCAGCCTCCTGGAGGAGGTTTAGCTACAACCATTTTTTCTTTCTGAAGTAGATTATCATCACGAGGCTCGCGAGTATCATTATGGCCCAGACGAGGGGGTATCCCAACTCCCAATAAAGCTCGGGCATGAACTTGAAGTTCATACCGTAGACGCTTGAGATGAAGGTGAGAGGTATGAATATGGTGCCCACTATGGTGAGCACCTTCATGATCTCGGTCATCTTGTTGTTAACGTTGTTCACGTAGATGTCCAGCATGCTCGTGAGCAGGTCCCGGTACGTCTCGACTGAGTCCATGGCCTGTATGGTGTGGTCGTACACGTCGCGGAGGTAAATCCTCGTCGTGTCCTCTATGAACCCCGTTCCCCCCCGCTCAAGCTTGCTGATGACCTCGCGCAGCGGCCATATGCTCTTACGGAGCGTGATCATCTGACGCTTCTTGTTGTGGAGCGTCTCAACTGTGTCGCGCTGAGGGTTCTCGAGGAGTTCGTCCTCCAGTTCCTCTATGTCGTCGCCTATCTTCTCCAGTATGACGAAGTAGTAGTCCACTATGGCGTCTATGAGGCTGTAGGCCAGGTAGTCGGCCCTGTGCTTCCTGACGATCCCCTTGTTTGTGCGCAGCCTCTCCCTCAGGGGGTCGAACACGTCCCCTTCCACCTCCTGGAAGCTGATGACGCAGTCCTCGTTGAGGATCATGCTCACCTGCTCCGTCTCTATCTCCTCCTTCTCCTCGTCGTATGTGAGCATCTTGAGGATGAAGAACGCGTACCTGTCGTACTCGTCCATCTTGGGCCTCTGCTCAGTGTTCAGGATGTCCTCCAGAAGGAGAGGGTGGAACCCGAACTGCTCGCCAATGTCCCCTATGATCTCCTCGTTGAGGCCGCAGATGTTGATCCACGTGACGGTGGGCTTCCCGAAGTAGCTGCTGCACTCTTTAATGTCCTGGATTCTGCGCTCGGTGTAGTTCTCATCGTCGTAGTCGATGATGTCTATGATGGGGGCCTCCGACTCTTGGTCGCCCACGTAGATCAGGGTTCCAGGAGCTTTCCCTATGCTCGGGTTTCCAGGAGGAGACCAGTCCATGCCTCTCTCTCTAGAGTCAGATGGTTATAGGGATTTGGTAGAAAAGGGCGTAGAAGCCGCGTCTCAAGTATAAGAAAAGGTCAATGAAAAGGGGGTTTAGGCCAAGAAGCCCTGAGCCACCATCGCGTTGGCGACCTTGAGGAAGCCCGCGATGTTGGCGCCCAGGACGTAGTTTCCTGGCTGCCCGAAGAGCTTTGCGGTGTCGTAGGCGTTCTGGTGGATGTTCACCATGATGCTGTGGAGCTTCTGGTCCACCTCCTCGGCGGTCCAGAAGTACCTCTGGCTGTTCTGGGCCATCTCCAGTCCGCTCGTGGCCACGCCGCCGGCGTTCGATGCCTTACCTGGGGCGAACAGGACGCCCGCCTCCTGGAAGGCCGTGACGGCCTCAGGCGTGCATGGCATGTTGGCGCCCTCGCTCACGGCCTTCACGCCGGCGTCGATGAGCTTCTTGGCGTCCTTGACGTCCAGCTCGTTCTGTGTGGCGCAGGGCATGGCGAGGTCAACCTTGTACTCCCAGGGCTTGCCGCCCTCAGAGTACTCCAGCTTGTACTTCTCGGCGAGCTCGCTGATCCTGCCCCTCTTGACGTTCTTCAGGTCCATGACGAAGTCCCACTGCTCCTTGGTGATGCCGTTGGGCGCGTAGACCGTTCCGTCGCTGTCGCTCATTGTCAGGACCTTGGCTCCCAACTGCAAGCACTTCTCTACAGCGTACTGTGCCACGTTGCCGCTTCCGCTGACGGCCACCTTCTTGCCCTTGAGTGCCTCCTTCTTGGTCTTCAGCATCTCCTCGGCGAAGTACGTGGCGCCGTAGCCCGTGGCCTGAGGACGGATCAGTGAGCCGCCCCAGCCCCAGCCCTTGCCCGTAAGTACACAGGAGCCGTGCTCGTTGGTTATCTTCCTGTACGCGGCGTACATGTAGCCGATCTCGCGGCCTCCCACGCCGATGTCGCCCGCTGGCACGTCAGTGAACTGGCCGATGTGCCTGTACATCTCCATGATGAAGCTGTGGCAGAAGTTCTCGACCTCCGAGTCGTTCTTGCCCTTGGGGTCGAAGTCCGAGCCGCCCTTGCTGCCGCCCATGGGGAGGGTCGTTAGGCTGTTCTTGAAGGTCTGCTCGAATCCGAGGAACTTCATGACACCGAGGTCAACCGTCGGGTGGAACCTGAACCCGCCCTTGTATGGCCCGATGGCGCTGTTGTACTGTACCCTGTATCCCCTGTTAATCTGGATCTCGCCGTTCCTGTCCTTCCAGGGTACGCGGAACTGGACGATCCTCTCGGGCTCCACGATTCTCTCAAGAATCTTGTTCTGCTTGAACTGAGGGAACTTCTTGATAGCCGGCTCAAGGGTCTCCAGAACCTCTTTAGCCGCTTGGTGGAAGACCTTCTGCAGAGGGTCTTTCTCAACTAGGCTCTCATAAACACTCTCGATGTACTTATCCAAAGGACTTCACCTAGTAAGTCGGGTTAACGAGATTCGTATAGAGTATATATAGGTTTGGAGAATAATTGTATGAATGTAAATACTATAAGTAGGCTGTACACTGCAGCAGTTAATACTATACATAGTGGGTGGAAATGTGTTTAAAAAATGGTTTAATTGCTTAAAGAAGCGTTTTTCGCTTCAGCGGGTCTGCTCTTGATCCTGGAAGCGAAGCCCTGGGCAAGGGCGACGAGCCTGTCGGGCTCGCAGCTGTTCACGTTGTAGATTTCGAGCCTGTCGCCGCCTATGCCCAGCAC
>DASWLJ010000099.1:0-3787 GCA_036396185.1 Bathyarchaeia archaeon
ACCTTGTCGTAGCGGTCCGCCAGGGACCCGCAGGGCTGCTGCATGAGGGCGCTGGCGATGGTGCCCGCCGAGAGGACGGTTCCGGCCTCGGTCAGGGTCAGCCCGAGCCCGCCACCGGCGACGGTAGTATACATGAAGACGCTGAGGAAGCCCATTATTGAGCTGTTGCCCAGGCTGTTCACGGCGCGGTATATGAAGCCGGCCAAGAGTATCTTGTTGGAGAGCACCTTCCCGAATGAGGGTCGCGGCTTATCCTTGCCGAAGCCGCTGGGCTTCGTCTCGGGGAGGAACACGGCCGTGAAGGCGAGGCTCAGGGCCGTCATAGCGCACATGACGTAGAAGGGGACGCTGAGGCCGAAGGCGTCCGTGAGGGTGCCCCCTATGAGGGGCCCCACGCCCATGCCGCCGAACATGGCCAGGCTCATGATTCCCATGTACTTGCCCTCCTGGCCCCTGGGGGATATCTCGGCGGCGTACGCCATGGCTACGGGCGACGCCATGGCCGAGCCCAGCCCGTGTATGAACCTGAAGAAGAGCAGCGAGTTGTAGTCCCAGGCGAAGGCGTAGAGGATGCTCACCACCGAGTAGACGAGGAGGCCGCCCATGATCACCCTCTTCTTGCCCGTCGTGTCGCTCATGCTACCGGCCGGCGTCGAGAAGATGAAGCGGCTGATGCTCCAGGCGCTGCTCAGGAGCCCCACCTGTATGTAGTTGGCGCCGAAGGTCTCGGCGTAAATGGGCAGTATGGGGCTCACGATGCCCAGGCCCAGCATGGCCACGAAGATGGTGAGCAGCAGGACCTGTAAGCTACGATCCATCTCCAACGAGACCGGTCAACAGGATATAAACCCATTCATGCAGGACGCCCAGAGAAGACAGACAAATTAGCTGAAAACCGCTTAAATCCAACCCAAAAAAATGCACATTCTGTACAGCCACTGTAATCACACGAAGGTAGAAAGGAAGCTAGTACCACAGCGCCCCGCGCTTGGCGTACATGGCACTGTGCAGGATGGCCCCCAGACTCATACCCACCAGGTTCCTGATGGGGTGAGCCACCACCGTGTAGTTGTCGTGCAGGTAGTTGTCGTAGTCCTGGAGCTTGCCGTACACCTCGTCCCTTACGCCCGCCAAGCTCTCATCCCCGCCGACCTCAAGCTCCGCGTCGAAGGCCCGTATGAGGCCGCCAAGGTAGAACATCCTGTACAGGTCGTCCCTGCCCTCGATGCCTATCTTCTCGGCCACCGTCGCCGGCCTAGCGTGCACCTTCTTGTTGAAGCTGAACGGAGGGTTACTCACGTTGGTGAACTTCCTCACTATGGGCTCCATGTGCTCATCCATCATCACCTTGAACGACGACCTGGCCTTGAGGCTGGGAAGAGCGCGGCTCCACACGTCCAGCATGAACCCGTCAACCTCGTCCGACCTCTCCTTCGCGTAGGCCAGCGACTCACCTATGGTGGTGTCGCTGGGCGAGTCGTCCCACATCCCGGGGTCGAACCAGATGCAGCACTCAGGGATCATCATGAACATGCCCGGGTTCATCATCTGCCCGTACTCGTAGATGTAGCACCCCCGGATGGGCTCAATGTTGGCGTCCCCCGCAGCCCAGTGCCGCACATAGCCACGGGCCGGCGTCAGGTAGTCGGCCTTCATCACTCCGGGCGCGATGGTGGTCCCCGGCCGCTTCCTAGGAAACACGTTAAACATCTTCGCCATCTCCCACAGCGGCGCATAAAGCTCAGGGCACGGGTGCGGCACCTCGAAGGTGACCCCGCCCCACTTCATCATGTGGAGGCTACTGACGAAGTGGAACGGAACCCTGTCCATCAGCTTCATCAGCGCCCTGGTCTCAGGCACCGGGCTGTCCAGGTCCAGCGGCCCGAACCTGAACGGGAAGCAGCTCTCCGGCGTCAAAGCGTTAGGCGTCCTGTAGTAGTTGAGGGTGAAGTTCATGGGCGTGTTGGGCCCCAAGTGGAATCCCTCGTTGAGCCGAGCCCCGTCAGGGTCGCTGCACTTCACCAGGTACCACGTGTAGTCCATGTCATCCCTGAGCTGGTCGTCCTCAGCCAGAGCCCAGGACATGTAGTCCAGGAGGTTGCCGCCGAAGGGCTCCTCGCAGTTGGGGAACCCATGGATCATGGCGTTGTGACGGCCCTCACCGATCTTCAGGCACTCGATGGTCTCCCCGTTGGCGCTCTCGCCGAGGTCGATGAGATCAACCTCATCGGGGTGCTCGTTCACCAGCTCCGCTGAGCGTCGGTGAAGCTCATCGACGGTCATGTACCGTCTGAACTCGGGCACGTTCTCCAGAATCCCTGAGAAATCGGGCATAATGTGATCAGGGAACTGCCCCTAATAACGTTGACCTCAAAAAGGGTAATAAAGAAAGATTGATGGCTGCGCGAGGGGGCTACTCTTCGTCCTTTTCCTCAACTTCCTCGTCTTCGTCCCAGTCCTCTTTGTCGTCCCAGTCGTCGTCATCGTCCATGCAGTAGATGCAGAGCTTCTCATCTGGGTCGCCGCAGTCTGAGCAGAACTTTTCACCGCACATCTTACACTTCGTGACCAGTTCCACTTCCTCGCCACAGATCGCACATATGGGCATAACGTCTCTCTCCATCTTGCCTTAACGGGCATATTGGAAAGATTTCAGGTCCAAAATAACAGATTCTCCGGATTAAAGACGTAATATTAATGGCTACACGACGCATTTTTTAAATAAAAACATCAAACAATTTATATTAAAAAATTATAATGGGAATATATAAAGACTTTATGCAGAAAACCTAAAAAATATTCATATAAACAATAAAGAAATACACTAAAAACGTAATATAGAGTACGGTTCTGGAGTATGCCCGGCAGTTTATCGGATAAACTGATCAGCGTCTGATCAGTATTTTCCACCACCCCTATAGGGATTGATCACCCCCTATACTGCTTGATCCAAGATGGATGAACACAGGAGAAGGAGAAAGGACTTCCCAGAGGACCCGGAGTACATAGCAGAGGTGCTGGACACGGTGAGCGACAAGGTGCCGAAGATGATACGCGGCATCTTAGATAGCTTCTTCAGCCCGGAGGCGGCGGCCAACATGGCTAAGAGCGTCGCAGAGTTCAGGAGGACCCTGATAGAGAATGGCATCCCCGAGGCCGAGGCCATGGCCATGACCCGGGAGTACATGCAGACCGTCACCAACTGGAAGGGCCTCATGAAGGACGCCCGCATCGGCGCCCACTTCCACGAAGACAACGAGGAGTAGGCCTTGGGCAGCCCCCTCAGCCTACGCGCCCTGATTACGGCCCTAGGGCTCATGGTCAGGGCCCCAGGCTGGGCCTACCAGTGGAGCAGAGGCTACAGGAGGGCCCGCGGCGCCTTCAGGAGGCAGCTGGTCGCCTCGGGCATCCCACCGGAGGAAGCCCGCGAGCTGTCAGAAATGTACCCCTTCAAGATGGGCGACCTCATAGAGGCCGCCCGCGGTGTCTGATCCCCCCCTTTTTTTCCATCGACAGGTTTTTACTGCGCGCCTCCAGACGACCCATGGTATGATGATGAGGAGCAGACGCCCTGACTGCATCGGCATGTACGGGTTCCAGGACGACTGCGCGGACTGCGACTGGCAGCTGGAGTGCAAGAAGATGGACGACGGCATCGAGTCCTCGGCCACCCGAAGCGGCACACACATGCGCCTCACGGGCAAGTACAAGGAGAAGAAGTACAAGCCCAAGACGAGCCGCTAGAGCCCCTGCTGCACCCGGGACTCGTTGCCGCTCTTACTCACCG
>DASWLJ010000100.1:0-2084 GCA_036396185.1 Bathyarchaeia archaeon
CCCAACCAGTCAGAGATCGCCAGAGCCCTTGGAGTCACCAGGCAGGCCGTGCACATATCCCTGGGCATAATAACGGGGAAGATGGAGCAGACCTTCCAGGAGTGCCTGGACGCCAACAACCTGCACCCCAGGAAGATCAACCTCGTCGAAGGCGTCATGGAGGCCTACAGCCCTGCCTACCAGCTGCCGGTGATCGTGAGCCTCAGCGTCGCCAACGGCCTGAGGGTCTGGTACCTCTACGAGGGCAGGTGCAGCCGCTGCGACCTGGAGCGAGGCTGCCGGAGGGCGCTTCTGGGTGAGGCGCAGGAGAGGGGCGTGGAGCTGGGGCCTGAGGAGGTGAGGCTTGAGCCGACGAGGCTCGCATTGAAGATATTCTCAAGGTATTTGACGGAGGAGCACACAGTTGAAAAGAAAGAGTGACGCTCTCGGCGCGTGCCCGTTCCCACCAGACCAGTCGCCTCCACCTAAAACAGCGTCAACCAATGTTCTTGAGTACGCGGACAGGTTCTTTGAGGGCTGGAGGAACTACCTTGGATTAGTGATGATGATGGGCCTCGTATTAGCGTACAGCCTGCTAGTGATACCTCCACCACTGATCACCAGGGCCACTACACCCGAGACGTGGAATACGCAGCTTGAGCCCGGGAGCAGATCAACCGAGTACTTCAAGTGGGTAGAGGTGAGGGAGCCCGGCTACAGCACCTCGGGTCAATTGGTTCTGGAAGGCGACCAGGTGCTCGAGTTCAGGGACCAGATAGTAAACTTCACTGACCTAGTTCTAGTGAAAGACAATACCAAGATTATTCTACGGAACTCGACGCTCATCGCCCCGGACTACCCGGGGTACAACTTCGAGAACATATTCAATGATTACGCTGGAATAGTGTTCAACGGAAGCGCAAGGCTCGAGGCCTACGACTCAGTCATCGCGCCCCCTGGACCTTTCATTAACATCGGTTTCATCGGGTCAAGCAGCTGCTACCTTGAAAACACGATTGTCGCCAACTGCACCCTCAGCTTCGACGAGTCAGCGACCCTGGAAGCAGTAGCATCGTCCATATATGGAGTGAACGCTGACCGCTCAAGCGCCCTCAAGATAGTAAACTCTTACGTAAGCATGTTAAATCAAGATAATTATTGGAGGAGCAGGTGGGCGAACCCTGTGAAGGAGGTCAACGCGTCCGCCTACCTTGAAGGTTCGCGGGTCGATTTCCTCATGGTCCGAATTGTAAACAGCTCGAGCTGCCAGATAGAGGGAGACATCGGGGAGCAGAGCTTCTGGAACATCTACGACGCCTTCAATTTAGACGGCGCCACCATGAATGTTACCATGCGTAGGAGTTCAACTGCTGTACTGGTCTGGGTCTACGCCATAAACAGCGAACTCAACATCTCAAACGCGGATTTATACGTCTTGGAGGCCAGTATGTCGAAGGTGTACGTGGAGGACTCTAAAGTCACCTACATTTTGCTATACGGCGACTCCAGCCTCACGGCCAAGGACTCGAACATCTATTCATTCGCTACAGAATCCCATTCACCCTATATAGAATATCTCTGGGACGTGCCCTCGGGGAGGTTTCACCAGAACGCTTCAATCATGGGAACACGGATCGAGTCCATGGGGCTGGGGGCTAACTGTGGGTACAACTTCTCTGACGTCTACGTGGGTGACGCTTCGATCCAAGGCTTCGAGAGTTTTCTTTCTGGTAGCGTCACATGGGGGCAGGATGTCAGCTATGAGTTCTATCTTAATCCCTACGAGAGGTTCGCGTTCACTCAGGTCTTCGAGGTCCACGCCCAGGGACAGGAACGGGTGCTCCCAGGAGTCAGCCTGATTCTCACCGACAAGGATGGCAACGTTGTATGGGAGGGCGCCAGCAACGAGAGCGGCGCGGCGTCCTTCAACATCACGTTCTGCCAATACTACCCATTGTACGAGCCCTACAATTACGCCACCAACTACATGGACGAGTGGACGCTGAAGGCCGTCTACGGAGAAGAGTCGAGGGAGACCAGCGTGGCGCTGTTCAAGACAGGGTCACCTATAGTGTTCGAGTTCACCGAGGACAAACCTGTGCTTC
>DASWLJ010000101.1:0-2978 GCA_036396185.1 Bathyarchaeia archaeon
CGCAGCCGTCCTGTGCGCCCAAGCCGTAAGCCAGTGACCGAGGCCACAGTCAAGGAACCGGTGAGACACGGATGCCTGAGGAGCCGAAAGCATCAGATCAACCCGGGGCTCAAGGCCCCCACAGTCCGCGCACACAAAGCATCGAGCAGCCGATCAATGAGAAAAATGGGGCCTACCTGAGCCCGGCCACGCTCCTCTCAAGGAAGCCCAGGTCCAGCCTCTTCAGGGTCTCCTTCGTCGGGACGCCCCTCTCGTCCCAGCCCAGGGTCTCGTTGTACGCCCTCAGCTTCCTGTCCACCAGCTTCCTGTCAGTGGCCCTGCCCTTGTATGGGCCGCTGGGCAGGGGCTCGTAGAACCTGGGCGGGTTGTCGTCGTCCTTCACAGGCGTCCACTTGAGGTCGGGCCCGCCCAGCAGCAGAAGCGCCCTCTGCAGAGTCACGATCCTTGGGCCCGTCACGGCCTGCCAGCTCTCCACCGATACGGGGAACCCGGTCACCGCCTTGGCGAAGTCGAAGATGAGGGCCTTGGGTACACCCGTGCAGAAGTCGCAGAATACGCCGCTGTCGGCGAAGACGGCTCCGCTCATGTCGCTGTACCCGTCCGTCGATGTGCTGGTGTGGTCTCCGCCCTGGACGTTGGCGGCGTAGCTGATGTCGTGGGTGTAGTCCGCGTCGCTCCGCGTCCCGTGGGCGCCTATCTCGATGCCCTTCACATGCACCGCATATTTGAGCAGCTCCTCGGGCTTCCTGCCCCTCATCTCGGCTATCTTCAGCGCGGCCCGGTAGGTACCCTCTGCCAGCACGTCGCCGATCTTCTCACGCTTCGCCATCATCCTGAGTATCCTGTCGAAGGTGTCCGGGTCACCCCACCTGGGCTTGAAGCCGAAGTCGCTGTCCTTCAATACGCCCCGCTGGTGCAACTCCACGGCGAAGGCTGCCGTGTTGGGGCCGTTGATTCCGCTGTGGCCAAGCTGGTCGGCTAGGGCGCTGAGGTGGATGTTGGCCGCGGGGTCGAAGACGCCGAAGTTGGTTCCGCAGTAGGCCTGGAGCTCGTAGTCGGGCATGTCCGTGATGTCGCCCTTCCACTTGCCACTCTTGATGCAGCTGACCTTCATGCAGTTGGTGGTGCAGTTGAAGTCGGCCCACTTCTTCTTCACCCAGAACCTGTCCTCGAACCTGGGCCCCGCGTAGCTCCTCTCGTCGTGCCACTCCTCCTGCCAGTTCCTGATGGGCTCAGAGCTCGTCTTCGCGCCCACCTCGTACCCTGCGTACCCGGTGCCGTGGCGCCTGAACTGGGTGTCCTTGATCAGAAGCTGGTGGGTCTTCCTCCAGAGGAGCTTCACCGCCTCCGGGGCGTCCACCTTGGGGAAGACGCCTCTACTCTTGGCGACGACGGCCTTCAGGTTCTTGCTGCCCATGAGGCTGCCGTACCCGCCGTAACCCGCCGCGTGGCATATCTTCGCCATCACCGCCGCGTTGCGGACGAGGTTTTCCCCGGCGGGGCCGATGTAGATCATGCCAGGCTCCTTCCACAGGCCCACGTTTGGCTTCCGCTTCTGAAGCAGCTCGGTGACCTCCTTGTTCAGCTTGATCAGCGTCTTCTCGCCGTCCAGGCCCCACAGGTGGCCCGCGTCCCTTATCTCGACGCCGTCGTCCGTGATGAGCAGGTAGACAGGCTTCTCTGCTTTCCCAACAAACGTTACGCCGTCGTAGCCGGCCTGCTTGATCTCGTTGGCGAACTCGGTCGCCGCCGTGCTGCCCACAGTGCCCATGCTGATCGGGCTCTTGCCGCTGACGCATATCCTGCTTCCAGGGTAGATGCCCGTCATCGGCCCCGTGAACACCATCAGAGGGCTCTCAGGCGCGAGGGGGTCCAGGTCCGGCCACTTCTCGCCCACCATGTCCCAGAGAACCTTGGCGGCTAGGCCCCTTCCGCCGAAGTACTGCTCAAGCACCTTGTCGCTGTACTTGACATCCTTGATCTTATCTTTGGTGAGGTCCACCTCAAGCCATTTCCCCGCGTATCCGCCAGGCATTACTCGATTACCTCCTCTCCTTTCTCCCCGAAGAACTTGATGGCCAGGTCCCTGGCCACTTCTACAGGGTGCCTGCTGTAGAGCTTCTTATGGACATTAGGTCCCTCATTCGTCAGCGTAAGCGCGTTGTACCCGGCCTCTGTGCACACCTCAACGCATTTGGGCTCTCCGCCGCAGAGGTCGCATATGGTGGCCTTGTTGTCTCCGGGGTGCAGGAAGGGCACCGTCCCGGGGCAGGCCCGGATGCATGCGCCGCAGCTTGTACACTTCTCACGGTCCACCAGTACTGCACCCGTGTTTGGGTCGGTGCTCAGCGCCTGCACTGGGCAGGAGGCTACGCACGGGTAGTCCTGGCACTGGGCGCAGAGGTGTGCCACCTCGAGCCCGGGAAAGGGCATGAATATTCTTACGCGTGAAGCCTCGGGCCACATCCAGCCCTCGTGGTGCATGCTGCAGGCGAGCTCGCAGCGTCTGCACCCTGAGCAGGCCGATTGGTCCCTGGCGATCCAGATCGGTTTAACCATAACGATTCACCAGAAGTTGTCATTTTACCCCATTGTGAGAGACCTATAAAAGATGTGATGCGCATGCACAAGCAAAAAGGGGGGGCTACCCCTGGAACGCCTTGGGCGTCGGGATAGTCTTCCACACACTTATGAACTCGGCGACGAAGGCGACGCGCTCCTCGAACCGCTTCTTAGACTCCTCGGCGTCCGCGTCCCTGGGGTCGTTCTTGCCGTACACGCCGCTGCTGGTGAAGTCGTCGGTGTCCGGCTGGCCGCAGGCGCCGTACACCTGGCTCACCACCTCGTAGTCCTTCCTGTCCGGGTCCAGAAACTTCATCAGCTTGGGGTCCAGCTTCAGGGTAACCTCCCAGTCGTCCAGCCGCTCCATCTCCACCAGCTCGGGGAACAGGGCCAGGGCCGTCCCCGTCTCCGAGGGG
>DASWLJ010000102.1:0-6850 GCA_036396185.1 Bathyarchaeia archaeon
ATAAAATAAGAGACCTAAAAAAATGCAAATTATGTAGGAAAATTAATTTAAACAATGTTGGAAAAGGTCGACGCTGCATCATAATTATAGGTGTCGAACGTGAAGGCTTGGTTGTGCTCCTAGGTGAGTGCCTGACATGGAGAAAGCAAATGGCGCCCTCGTCGAATTCCTTGAGGAGGTCTACGACGGGCCCAAGCACCAGTACACATGGTTCATCGGCAACGCGCCGGACTCGGGGCTACTAGGGACGGCAAGGGGACTGAGCGCCGAGGAGGCGTCGACCCCGGTCGTCGAAGAAGGGACAACAATAGCCGCCCACCTCGGGCACCTGAGATGGACACTGCAGAAGGCGAACTCGTTCATACGCGGCGAGAATCCGACGTGGGACTGGTCCGAGAGCTGGGCGGTGAGGTGTGTCGACCCAGAGGAGTGGGTGTCACTCATTGGGTCCTTGGAGGCCGAGTTCAAGGCGCTTGTCCAATCGTTGGGCTCGGGGTTCACTTGGAACTCGGACGAGCAGTATAAGGAGGTCCTCGCCCTGATACCCCACGCATCCTACCACCTGGGGGCCATCCGCCAGATGGTCCTCATGATCAGGGACAGGGCTCACCGTCGGAGTTCGTCATCGTCAAACTGCTTGATCGGGCGCATGGCCCGCCTTAACTGACGTCCACGGCGTCCCCGACCCGCTTAACGGTTCTCTCTAGGTTGGATACGTCCGGTATGGTTATGGCGATGGCGTGGTTAGGGCACGCCTCGACGCACCGCCCGCAGCCGCGGCACCCGTCGCCTATCACGGCTCTACCATCCACCAGCTCTATGGCTTCCACGAAGCACGAGTCGAGGCATGCGCCGCAGCCCATGCAGTCCCCGGTTACATGCAGCTCGACGCCCTCCATTCTGGTCACCTTGTTACCGATCTCGGGGCTCAAGCCGGTGAGCATCTTCCATAGGCAGCAGCACGGGCAGCAGTTGCACACCGTCAGCAGCTTCCCATTGGGCCACGCGTCCAGCCACATCGAGTCCAGCTTGTTGCGGCCCACCAGGTGGACGAGGCCGGCCTCCCCGGCCCTCCTAACGTGGCTGTGGGCCTCCTCCCTGGTCACGATGTGGCCCAGCCGGGGGTCGATCCTGGCCGCCGCCTCCCCCATGAAGAGGCAGCCCAGGTCCCTCGGGTAGTCCACGCACCCGTTGGACTCCCGGCATATGCAGAAGTCCATGACGAAGTGGACGCCGGCCACGTCGATGAACCTGTGAACGACTTGCGAGGGGAGCACGGTGTTCACCGGTGCCTCAATCCGCCTGTTCACCTCCACCTGGATGACCCTGTCCTTAGGCAAATAGACAAGGTCGTCACCATCGAACAGCATCCAGTTCATGATGGCGCCTAGAACTGGGAGCCTGGACAGCCTTGCTAAGCGGAAGCGGTGCTTGAAATTGCTCTTCAGGAGTCCTATGAGCCAGAGGGGAGTCATGGCTAACACCTATTTTATTAGCGTATTGTATATTCCGACCACTGGAAAACCTTTAAGCAGCTCGTCTCCGTGGGGAGCCTGGCTCAGAGCCTCGGTGAGGTCAACCCCGGCCTCATGCAGGGCCTGGTGACGACCCTCCCTCCAGAGAACGCTGTCAGAGACATCATACACTTTTCCCATATGAGCCACGTAAGCCGGCGAACCTTTCCCGTTGAACATGGAAAGCTCAAGGGCGTTGAAGACCTTCATGGCTAGAAATACGTTGATCAGGATAAAAAAGGGAGGAAGAGTGAACCGGTGCCTACTGCAGGAACTTGCGCACGAAGGGCGAGTTGTCGCCTCTCCTCATGAAGTGCCCCGACGGCCCCTCGCCCAGGAACTCTGAGAACCACGACTCGTGCTCGATCTCCTCGTTCAGGATCGCCAGGCTCAGGTCGTAGGTCCTGTGGTCCTTTCCGAACGTCATGTTGCAGATGTGGGTGTATCCCCGTACAGCGCACCTCTCAGCCTCGACGAGCACCTTCAGTATCTCGTTCACGTCCGTGGGGTCCTTGGGGAGCCTCGCGGGTTTGCACGCCGAGAGGTCGTGGAACGCCTTCATGTCGTCAGGCAGCTTGCCTCCCAGCTCGTAGATGCGCGGCACCAGGGCCTCGAAGTGGTTCCGGTCCTCGATCCTGGCGGCCTCGGCGATCTCCTTGACGCCTTCTCCCTCAAGCCCTATGAGGTTGCTCCTCAGGATGGTGTAGTAGTAGTAAGTTGTGAGCTCCGCCGCAGCGTTCTTCACAAGAAGCTCCAGCAGCTGTTCGACGTTTATACCGGCTTTCTCAACCATCTCTCTCGCTACTCTGGCCATACATTCAACTCCTATGATTCAGATGAGGCTGACACAGGAAGGTATTTAAGAATTATTATTACCTAGGAATAGAGGCGATTTAGATGGGTCCTGATGAGCAGATAGTGGAGGTCTTCAGGAGCAAGGGGTACAAGGCTACGCCCCAGAGAATATCGGTGGCTCGAAGCGTCCTGACCAGCAGGGAGCACCCCTCGGCCGAGAGCGTCTACAAGGAGGTCAAACGCGTCCACCCCACCATCAGCCTGTCCACCGTGTACAACACCCTTCACGTGTTGAAGGAGCTTAACATGGTGCACGAACTGGGGCTCAACTGCATCGGCTTAAGGTTCGACCCGAATACCAAGCCCCACATCAACATGGTCTGCAGCAGGTGCGGAAGGATACGTGACTTGGAGGACCCGCTCTTCGAAGAGGCCCTAGAGAGAGTTGAGAAAAGAACGGGATATAAAATAACAGTGCAGACCATAGAACTCTATGGTTTATGTAAAAGGTGCATCAGAGAAGGCTTGAAAATCAGCGGCAGAGAGGACAAGTAGCATGAACATGATACTATTAGGCTTTCTGGCCAGCCTACTAGCCGGATTGTCCACGGGGGTCGGGGCTCTGCCCGTCCTGTTCTTCAAGGATGTGTCGGACAGGGTCCTGGATGTAATGCTGGGCTTCACTGCCGGCGTCATGCTCGCTGCCTCAAGCTTCAGTCTTCTCGTCCCCGCCTTGGAGCTATCCAACGTGTGGACCGTTTCCGTGGGGTTCTCCGCTGGGGCTTTGGTGATTCACCTCATCGACAGGTATACTCCTCACGCCCACATCTGGACAGGGGCGGAGGGGCCCAAGTCGCCCAGGCTCTCAGGTCTGATGCTCATGGTGATAGCCATAACTATCCACAACTTCCCCGAGGGGCTGGCTGTGGGAGTGAGCTTCGGCGGCGGGGACGTCGCAAGAGGCGTGCTGGTGGGTCTAGCCATAGGGCTGCAGAACATGCCTGAGGGGCTGGCAGTCGCTTTCCCTCTCGTGCGGGAGGGTTACTCGAGGGTCCGGAGCCTGTGGATAGCCACCTTGACTGGCTTGGTTGAGCCCGTTGGGGGGCTTCTTGGAGTAGCCCTCGTCTCGTTGGCTGAACCCCTTCTTCCCTGGGGTCTGGCTTTCGCCGCCGGAGCCATGGTCTTCGTGGTGAGTGACGAGATCATCCCCGAGAGTCACAGGAAGGGGTTTGAGCGTGAGGCGACGTTCGGGCTTATCGTGGGCTTCATCGTGATGATGATGCTTGAAACCCTCCTCGGATGAGCCGCAGATTCAATTTACCATAACATCGATTAACTGGCTCGGGATAGAACCATTCTCGTGGTCATCACATCGATCTCCACAATCTTTGCGCCGTCGAGCACAACGGGTTTACCCAGGATATCCCTGACCGTGACCCTTCTCCCCTCAACACTGGCGTAGATGACATCCTCTGCCACCTTCTCTCCGTCCAGATAAACCTTGAACTCGCACACTACCCTTCGCCCTCCTCCAGACACTTCAACGCTTTCAGCAGATGCCTGGAAACCTTCTCCGACTCGTCAGCAGCCCGCCTCAGCTCCTCGGCCACCGTGTCCAGACCCATCCGCTCCGCCTCGGCGGCGGTCTCAACGAACCTCCCACCGTGCTCATCGTTGTGGTGAGCCCAGTGATCGATGAGCTTAACCATCTTCAGTTTTTCCTCGCCCAAACTACTCACGTCTCAATAAGATGCTTGTACGTCTTAAAGTAATACGGGATACGGTTTGCCTCACACGGAGGATGCAGTTCATAATCAAGTTTACTAAACGCGACCCGAAAAAAATTCTTCCATGCAGCTGTCAGGTTACCGTCAAACAAGGAACACCCCGCGGACATCAGCCCACGGCAGTCGTCGCCAAAAAACCCTGAAAAAGCCCCTGAACCACAAAACAAGCCGAAAAACGGGAAACCATGGCGACGACGACTACACCCCCTCCCCTACCCATGCACGCACACGGAGAAACAGAGACACACATGTAAAACCAGAGGAGAGGCTAAGCCCTGTAGACCACCCGCCCACCCACCATTGTCGTCAACACCTTGACGTCCTTGATCTCCTCAACAGGGCACGACAGTACATCCCTGTCCAACACGATCAAGTCCGCCAGCTTACCCGGCTCCACACTCCCCAGCTTATCCTCATCTTTACCCAGGTAAGCCCCGTTCCACGTGTAAACCCGTATCGCGTCCATGACGCTGATAGCCTCCTCGGGGCCAACCACTCTACCGCTGCTGGATTTCCGGGTAACAGCCTCATAGATCTGCACGAAGGGACTGTAGAAGGTCACCGGGCAGTCACTGTTACCCCCAGCCACAATCCCCATCTCCTTCATCGTCCTGTGCGGGTGCAGCCACCTCGAACGCTCCGGCCCGAAATTCTCAGCGTACTGGTCACCCAGCCCAAACATGTAGCCGATGCTGCTCGAAGGCGTCACACCCAGCTCCTTGATCCGCCTCAGCTGCCTTGGCGTACACAGGCTGTTGTGCTCGATCCTGTGCCTCATATTCGGGACAGGCTTAGCCCTCTGAGCCTTCTCTATGGCGTCCAGAGCCATATCCACGCCCCTGTCACCGATGCTGTGGATGCTCACCCGCAGCCCCGCTTCATGAGCCTGCATCACCAGCCCCTCAACGACCTCGGGCTCCGTCATCCACATGCCCAGCCCCCTAGGGCCCCTGTTCTGCGGCTCGTATACGCAGCACGTCCCCCCCGCTCCAGAGCCGTCCCCCATGATCTTCACAGACATCACCCCCAGCCACTCGTCCCCGAGGCCGCTCTCCACGCCACACAATTCCAGGGCATCCAGCACGTCCCCCGACTCATCCCTGTTGACGCTCATCATGAGCCTCATCCTGAGCCTCCTCTCACCCTCATCCAGCAGCTGCTTGAAGGCCCGCACACCGTTCCGGTGGCCGCTGGCGTCATGCGTACACGTCACCCCCCACTCGCAGAACTGCTTGACGACACTCCTGTAGCTCTCCTTCAGCTCATCCACCGAGTACTCCGGGATATGGTCCCTGACGAGGCCCGTGGCGTTCTCGTACAGGAGCCCCGTGGCCTGGCCCCGGCCGTCGCGCTCCACCTCGCCTCCCGGAGGGTTAGGGGTGTCATCTGTGACGCCCGCCGCCTCCAGGGCCATGCTGTTTACCACGGCCTGGTGGCCCGTATCCGAGACGATGAACACGGGGTTGTCCGGCGCCGCCTTGTCCAGCTCCCGCCTGGTCACCTGGCGGCGCTCAGCCAGCTTAGAGTCGTTGTAGTTGGCCGCCCTGACCCACTTGCCGGGGCCCAACTCCCTCGCCTTCTCTCCGATCTTCTTCTTGACCTCGGCTATGTTCTTCACCGGCGGAGCCCTCAGGTCCACCTCCAGAAGCCTCGCCGCTATGTTGCTCGGGTGGGTGTGGCTGTCGATGATACCGGGCATAGCAGTCCTGCCCCCTAGGTCCAACACCTCGGTGCCTCTGCCCGCCAGCGCCTTGATCTCGCGGGTGGAGCCCACCGCGACGAACCTACCATCCTTGACGGCGGCGGCCTCCACGACGGAGTCCCCCGGGTCCACCGTGATGATCTTACCGTTCAGGATAACCATGTCAGGGTGAAGCGATCCCTTCATGACGCATCAAGGATACCCTCGGCTGCGGGGTTATAAAACCAGCCACACGTGTGGCTGGTGGGGGACGGTGGGGGCTGAATCGCAGATTGGACCGCGATACACCGTACCCCCGCATACCCTCGCAGACTTCTCTAAAAACAGTTTATGGTAATGGACCGGCGACAAACAAGTTGATGGCGCCGGGCAGAGTATGAGGTTAGAGTTGGACGACCCCCACGTTGTCCCTTACCTTTATCTTCGTCCCATAAGGCTCCGAGAGCTTCCTTATGACGCCCAGTATCTTCTCGCCCACGGCGGGTTCCGCCAACATCGGGCGCCCCCTCTGGCTCCTAGGCTTACCCTGTCCCAGCTCGATGGGGTGCAGCGTCAGCTCCTTCAGCCCGTCGCCGTCGAACACCATCCTAGGCGTCACGGTGATCCAGTACTTCTCGTCGTCTGTGAACCAGGGGTGCACCTGGTACCCGGCCCTGGGCCCAGCCTTCTGCCTCTCGTCGAACGCCGTGCTCACCGTGCCGCCGTAGGGGTCCATCTTGTACCTTTCATAGAAGTCGGCGGGCATCTTCTCCAGGGTCTCGTTCTGGAATATGAAGTTCCCGAGGCTGTAGAAGATGGGCTTACCGTCCCTGATCTCTATGCCCCTCATCGCGTGGTGGCCGTGGCCTATGAAGCATTGGCAGCCGGCGTCGATGGCCGCCCTGGCAAACTCTTCCATGAAGCCCGCTGGTCTCTCGTCGTCCCCGGGCCATCCCTCGTGGGAGTGGTGGCTGAACAATACCCAGTCGGCCTGTCGAGCCGCGTCCCTGACGCTCTCCAGGTTCCCTTCCATGTCCGCCTTGTTGGCCTTGGTGAGAACCCCCGTGGAGTCG
>DASWLJ010000103.1:0-1664 GCA_036396185.1 Bathyarchaeia archaeon
CACCGTGGGGCCCCGGATGAGTTCACGGCCCTGTACCAGCTTCTGTTGGAGGAGGAGGGCGCGGCGAGCATGGTCATCTTCTACGGCGACGAGGACGACGTGAAACGGATCATGCAGAGCCCGCTCCACATGGTGGGCACAGACACCGGCTGCTGCACAGTTGAGGGCCCCTTCTGTAAGGGCAAGCCTCACCCCAGGCACTACGGCACTTACCCGAAGATACTGGGCACATACGTTAGAGAGGAGAAGACCCTGAGGCTGGAGGAGGCCATCCGCAAGATGACCAGCTTCCCGGCTCAGAGGTTCGGCCTACTCGATAGGGGGCTGCTCAGGCCAGGGATGTGCGCCGACTTGACGGTCTTCGACCCCGCCACCGTGGCAGAGAGGTCCACGTACAAGGACCCGCACCAGTTCCCATCGGGCATAGAGTACGTCGTGGTTAACGGTAAGGTCGCCGTAGACGGAGGCAAGTACACTGGTGCACTCGCCGGCAGGACCCTGAGGAAAAAATAATTTTTTTTAAAAAAAGGATTACTTGACGTACTTCCCGAAGTGGGCCGGCGTCGCGTGGGGGATGGGCAGGTCCGCCATCGTCTTGAGGCCGGGCTCGGCGTTGATGACGTGCGGGATCATGTTCGTAGTCATGGCGATGGTGCCGTGGTCCCCGTGAACGCAAGGGCTGATCCTCTGGTGGATGGGGGGGACACCCTCGATGTCCACGCTGTCGAACTCCGCCGGGGCGCCGATGTACGCCTTGAAGTCCATGGTTATCCTGGTCTTGCCGCCCACGACGCCGTACGCCATCTGCTTGGAGCCCGCGTTCTTGCCCTTAGGCACCTTTATGGCGTCGCTCGCGGCGTCCTTATCGAGGACGACCGGCTCAGGCTTGTCCACCTTGATCTCGTCAAGCTTCCAGCCCAGGGTGTCAGCTATCATCTGTATGCTCTGCTCCAGCCCGACGTGGCCCGTGATCTTGCCGCTACTGATTGCGTCCCTGAACTCCTTCACAGTCAACCCTGCGCCGATCTTCTTCTGGAAGGGTACGCGGCGGGTCGCCGCGTCCATCTGCCTGGTGACGTAGATGGTCTCAACCTGCTCGCATGGGCCCGTCAGGAACGTGGGCAGCGTGTCCATGAGGAAGCCGGGGTTGATGCCTGTGCCCAGCAGGGTGGCCTTGTACTTCTTGGCCAGCTCGTCCAGCTTCTTGGCGTAAGCTGTGCCCTCCTCAGTGGCGTAGGGGTACCCGAGTTCCTCGCACGTGCTGACGATGTTGACGCCGTGCTTCAGTATCTGGCTGAACTGTTCATGGGTTTGCCTCAGGTAGCTCATGGTCGTGTGGCAGACGACGTCGGGCTTCGTCTCGTCGAGCACCTTGTCGACTTCGCTGCTGATCTTGACGCCGATCTTCTTCTTGCCCAGGACCTCGCCGAGGTCCTTGCCCACGATCTCGGGGTTGATGTCGATGGCGCCCACGATCTCGACGCCCTCCTTGGCGAGGAGGTGCTCGGCGAGCTTGCGGCCGATGACACCGATACCGTACGACACTACTCTAACGTTCTTCAAAGTGTTTCAGGGTTAAACATGCCCTTAGCCGTTTATAGTTTACTCCGCGCCCTTGATCCCGGTGCCCCAGGGGCACGAGCCTGTCGACCTCAGCGACAATA
>DASWLJ010000104.1:0-1702 GCA_036396185.1 Bathyarchaeia archaeon
GTCTACGTCTGGAGCCTGTGGGAGGAGCTCTGGATTTTGCCCCAGGCCACGTTCCAGAGGCTGCTGGAGGCGGTGCAGGCCAACAGCCACTACAGGTGGGTGAAGGCCCTCAGGGGCGTCTACGCGCCCACGGGGCGGAGCTCATCGGGCGGCTACATGCACCTCGCCGTGGCATTCAACGCGCAGGCCCCCGCGTCCCTGGCCGCTAAGAGGGTTCAGTTGCTGGCCGTCAGGCACGGCAAGGGAGGGGGCTTCAGGGCCGTGGGCTCGGACGATCAGGGACTCACCAAGGAGCAGTACGAGGCGGTGTTCGAGGTGGCCATGGCTAAGCCGGAAGCCGTGGACGAGCTGACCCTGTACGTGCCCAGCGACAGTTAAGATATATTGGGCCGTCGCCATGTATACTGCATGGGTTCAGCGCAGCGTAACCTGTTCATCGCACTGGCCGTCGTCGCTGTCATTTCGGGCGGCTCGTACCTCTACATCCGGGGCCAGCTCTCGGACGCTGTGGACAACCTCACGGTGGAGCTCAGCGACCTCACTGTCGAGGACTTAAGCCTCTTCCCGCCCGAGGTAAACCTGACGCTCACCTACGAGGTGAGGAACACCAGTGGCATGGACTTCGACGTGTCCATAGATGGCCGACTCTACTACGGTGAGACCCTGCTGACGCCGCTGATCGTCGATGAGCAGCACGTGGAGGCCATGGGATCGAGCCCCGTGGAGGTGGACGTGACACTCAGCGGCAGCATGCTTCAGGCTCTGGGCGGCTACAGCGACGAGGCCGAGTACAGGGTCGAGGGCACGTTGACGGCGACGCACAGGTTCATGGGACTGGTGCCCGTAAGCGTGACCAAGAGCCTCTCGTAGCTTCAAGCCCCCGAGCACGAGTTCACTGGACGATCTTCGTCAGGGCCCACGGGCAGGCCCCTGAGCCGCTGAGCTACGCTGACAGGTCTAGGACGCACCCCAGCAGCACGCGCGCCCCGTTCTCGCAGTCCCTGGGGTCGGTCCTCTCCTCCCTGCAGTGGCTCCTGCCGCCGATGGAGGGCACAAAGACCATCGCCGTCGGGCAGACGTAGCTCATGAACTGGGCGTCGTGGCCGGCGCCGCTTGGCATCCTGGTGCAGCTGAGGCCCAGGCTCATCGCCTTGGACTCTACCAGGTCCACCATGGCGCCGTCGAACCTGACGGGCTGCGCGTCCGCCGACTGCCTCAGGCTCCAAGACAGGCCGTGGCGGTCAGCGGCCTCGCGTACGAGGGACTCAACCCTGCGTTTGCCCTCGGTGAACAGCTCCATGTCGTACTGCCTGAAGTCCACCGTGAACTCTGCTTCCCCGGGGACCACGTTTATCACGTCCGGGACCGGCCTGAGCCTGCCCATCGTCGCCACCGAGCCGCGCCCGAGCTCCTCGGCCAGGGCGCGGAGCCTCACGTTGAGTTCCGACGCCCCCAGCAGGGCGTCCCTTCTGAGCTCGATGGGGGTGGTGCCCGCGTGGTTTGCCTGGCCCTCGTAGCATCCATGCCACCAGGCGATGCCCTGGACGCCCTCCACGACACCGATCTTTTGTCCGGTGCTGTGGAGCACGGGCCCCTGCTCCACGTGGAGCTCCAGGTAGCGTGAAGGCGTCAACGAGTCCTCGCCCCTGTAGCCTATTCGGACCAGCTCCTGCCCCACGGTGACGCCGTCGTCGTCTCTGGA
>DASWLJ010000105.1:0-2928 GCA_036396185.1 Bathyarchaeia archaeon
TCAACCCTCATTCCGTCCAGGGTGCTCCTGATGCCTTTCAGGTCGGCGTCGGCGAACCCTGTGCCGACGCGGCCCACGTACACGGGCCTGCCATCGTCGTAGAGGCCCAGCAGCAGGGCCCCGAAGGTGTCGGAGCGGATCCCCTCGCCGGGGGTGAAACCGAAGACGACGCAGTCGCAGCTCTTAACCCGCTTGACTTTGAGCCAGTCGCCGCTCCGGGTTCCCGGCTGGTATGTGCTGCTGAGCCGCTTAGCGACCACGCCCTCCAGGTCGCGTTTAACGGCCGCTTCGTAGTAGTCTACGCCGTGCTCCTTCACTGGGACGCTCTGGACCACGTAGCGGCCCCGCCCGAGCACCATGCCTAGTATCTCAA
This sequence comes from Bathyarchaeia archaeon, assembly GCA_036396185.1. Taxonomy (GTDB): domain Archaea; phylum Thermoproteota; class Bathyarchaeia; order TCS64; family TCS64; genus RBG-16-57-9. The sequence goes on from DASWLJ010000105.1 coordinate 374, forward strand.
GCCGCTCACTCAGGGGCCTGTCGATGAGGCTTACGCCGTCCTTCTCCAGCACGTCGAAGACCACGTAGGTGGCGGGGCTCATGGCCCGCGCCTCCTCGACCTCGGCCGGGTTCGTGAGCTGGTTTCTCTTGGCTACAGCCCGGAAGTCTGGGCGGCCGCCCTTGAAGACTATGATCTCGCCGTCCAGCACCGCGTCGGAGGTCAGCTCCTTGAGCTCCTCCAGCTCGGGGAAGCTGCCGGTGAGCTCCTTGTTGTTGCGGCTGCGGACGCTGAGGTTCTCGCCCACGTATGCTATGGCCCTTATCCCGTCCCACTTGACCTCGAAGACCCAGTCGGGGTCGTCGAAGGGGCGCTCCGCTGGGCGGGCCAGCATAGGGCTGTAGGTGTTCATCTCTGCTGCATCTGCGCCAGTGTGTCCTGGAGGGCCTGCATGAGGCCGCGGACCTCCTCGGCCTGGGGCTCCTCCACCTTGATGGTCTCGCCCCTCATCTTCTTCTCCACCAGCTTCTCCACCTCGTCGCGGAACGTGTCCCTGTAGTCCTTGATGTCGAAGTCGCCTCTCAGGTTCTCGATGATCTTGAGAGCGAGGTTCAGCTCCTCCTTGGATGGCTCCTTTGCCTCCTGGACCTCCTTAACGTTCTGGGGGTCCACCACCTCGTCGCTGTACCTCAGCGTGGTGACTATGAGGGCGCCTCGGTACGGGTACACGATGACAGGGTACTCCTTGGTGCGTAGGGTGAACCTGCCGACCCCGGCCATCCCCTTCTCCTTGAACGCCTCGAGCATGAGGCCGTAGCTGTCCTCGCTCTTATCCGGGGCCAGGATGTAGCTGGCGTCGTAGAAGACGCGGTCCACCTGGCCCAGGGGCACGAACTTGTCTATTGCGATCTTCCTGTTGGACTCGGGCCGCAGCGCGTCCAGCTCCTCGCCGCTGAAGACCACGTACTCGCCCTTACGCACCTCCACGGCTCGGCCCACGTCGCCCCAGGGCACCACCTCGTTGTCCAGGATGCACACGCGCTCGTACTTGAGGGGGCACGCGTCGCCCCTGCGCACGAACTTGAAGCTGAAGCTCTGATCCTTGATCATTGTGTACAGCTTCACAGGCACGTTCACTAGGCCGATGCTGATCCTCCCGCTCCAGATGCTCCTGGTGGAGGGCTCCGCCTGCAGGTCACTCAAATTGTTCACCAAGGGTTCTGTGGGAAACCCTAATCTTAATGGTTTGCTTGGACCCCGCGGCGCCTGAAGGAGGCCGCGAAGCTGGCGACGGCGTACAGGGCGCACCCCACCAGTATTAGGACGGCTATTATGAGCCCCCACCCCAGGCTGATGACCACGGTCTCCCCGAGGCCCACGGTGCCGGCGATGTAGGACTCCACCATGATCTTCCCTGTGACCTGGAGCAGACCGAAGAACACGGGGACGCCCACCAGTGACACGAGGAACGAGGCCCAGTTGCGGCCCAGCAACTTGTGCAGCTGCTGGTTCACTGCCCAGCCCGCATACCCCGGGACCAGCAGGAAGTGGAGGGGCGTGCCCAGGGCCAGGCCGACCAGCGCCGCTGACAGTATGGACCGCTTAATGTCCCTGCCCCTGACATATGATACGATTCCCCAGAGCAGCCCAGCCGCTATCCCTAGGGCCAAAATGGGGTTGGCGGCCATGGTTGAGCGTCATTCCCAGAATTTATAGCTGTATGGGCGTAGCCTTGGGTGTGACCGAGCAGAGCCTCCACAACCAGCTCAAGGGCTTCTACGCCGGGGAGGGCGACAGGGTGGAGGCGGCCGTGGACGGCTACATAGTGGATGTGGTCAAGGGCGACGTCCTTGTCGAGGTACAGACGGGCAACTTCGGCTCCATCAGGCAGAAGCTCATCGACCTCCTGGGGAGCCACAGGGTCCGACTGGTCTACCCTGTGCCCCAGAACAAGTGGATCATCAGGGTGGACGCCCACGGCGGGCAGGTGTCCAGGCGGCGGTCCCCCAAGAGGGGCCGGGTCGAGGAGGTCTTCTACGAGCTCGTGTACACCCCCGAACTTGTCACGTTTGAGGGGTTCGAGCTGGAGGTGGTCATGGTGGACGCCGAGGAGCTGTGGGTGGACGACGGCAGGGGAAGCTGGAGGAGACACAGGTGGAGCATCGCCGACAGGAGGCTGCTGGCCGTCCGCGAGCGGCGCCTCTTCGGGGACCCCCGGGACTACATGGGGCTGCTACCCGCGTCCCTGCGCGGCGGCTTCACGGCCAGGGAGCTGGCTGGGGAGTCCAAGCTGTCAAGCGGCCTCGCCCAGAAGATGGTGTACAGCCTCAGGAAGATGGGTCTCCTGGAGCCGGCGGGGAGACGCGGACGCTCAAACCTCTACAGGGTCACCTGAGAGACGGGTGTCCCGCGCCCTGACCTTGAACCACAGGTACCCCAGCAGTGCGAGGAACGCGGCGCCCACCAGCATCATCCCCGAGGTGTCGTCCACCCGAGACGCGTCCAGCTCCTGGATGGGGGTCACTGCGACGAGGAGCAGAACAGGCCCCGACACCAAGCCCAGGAGGTGGCTCCTC
>DASWLJ010000106.1:0-5366 GCA_036396185.1 Bathyarchaeia archaeon
TGCGTCTTCTGCTGGAGGGCCACCCCTGAGACCCTGGGCGTCTCATGGGACCAGACCAGAGACATCTCCGACCCCGAAGACCCCGATAGCGTCGTGGAGGGATGCCTGGCGGCCCACAGGAAGGCCATGAACGGTTTCGGGGGCAACCCCCACGTGGAGAAGGAGCTCCTGGAGGAAGCCAGGGCGCCGCTACACGCGGCTATAAGCCTGGAGGGGGAGCCCACCCTCTACCCAAGGCTCGGGGAGCTTGTGGACTCGTTCAGGGGCCACGGCTTCAGGTCGGTGTTCATAGTCACCAACGGCACAAGGCCCGACGTGTTGTCCAGCCTCGGCACGGAGCCGTCCCAGCTATACGTGAGCCTGTGCGCCCCAGACGAGGAAACCTACAGGAGGACGTGTAGGCCGATGCTGGGCGACGGGTGGCGGAGAGTCATGGATACCCTTGAGCTGCTGGAGTCCTTCAGCTGCCCCACGGTACTTAGGCACACCCTAGTGCCCGGCCTCAACATGGTGAACCCGGGGGGCTACGCGAGGCTGGCAGAGCTGTCTAACGCCACGTACCTTGAGCCCAAGGCGGCCATGTCCGTGGGCTCCGCCAGGGCCCGGTTCGGGTACGACGAGATGGCGTGGTTCGACGACATTAAGAGGTTCGCGGCGTCCATCGCCGGGGAGTGCAGCTACAGGATTATTGACGAGCATAGGTTGAGCAGCATCGTGCTGCTGAGCAGACTGGACAAACCCATCAGGCTGTATTGACAAGCATTATTAGCCACGAATCTGGATAGGGTTCAGTATGATCGATAAGATAGGCGTCAAGACCACCATCCGGGAGCTGGTTGCCTACAAGACTCTGAAGTCTGGGGAGAGCGAGATTGTTGAGGTCGCCAAGCTGAACAGGGAGCTCTACGAGAAGGGCGCGAGGCCAAAGGACCCCACCATGGTGATGTTCTACGACCCCAAGGACGAGCCCGGGTGCAGACGCGAGGTCATCATCCCCATCGACAGAAAGGTGGAGGGGGTGGACACCAAGATGATGCCCGAGATCAAGGTTGCGTTCCTCGTGTTCATCGGGACCAGCCGGCCGGTGGAGAGCTACTACGAGGAGCTGTACAGGTACATCGAGGAGCGTGGGCTGAAGCCGGCCTCCGATATGTGCAGCGTCGAGGCGGTGTACCAGCCGGCGGAGTATGGGTTGAGCTACGGGAGCTTCATCGATGAGGATACTCCGGAGCACTGGTTGATGGAGATCATGATCCCGGTTGTGGAGTAAACCCTTTTAATCTCACGCTCAATCTTGTTTGCCTGCCGCGACCGTAGTCTAGTGGCTAGGATCTTGGCCTTCCAAGCCAATAACCCGGGTTCAAATCCCGGCGGTCGCACCATTGTTTCTCGTGGTTGTCGGGTTTGCTCCTTGTTTTTCGGGGGTTTGTACCTAGTGGTTGGGTATTCCTGTTTTTGGGGTGGTTTTCCATGGTTTGTGGGGTTTTGTGTTGATTGTTGTATGTGTGTACGCGTGCATAGGTGGGGGGAGAGGGGGTGTAGTCGTCGCCGCCACGATTCCCTGTTTTTGGGCTTTTTTATTGGTTTGGGGGCTTTTTCAGGGTTTATAGGCGGCGACTGCCAGAGGATGGTGTCCGCGGGTGTCCGTTGTTCGACGGCGGTAGAGTGATCTGGTGCCGGGTGTATGAGAACCTTAAACCAGAATCAAACCGTTTTCAGGTAACTGCTCACCCCTATTATCCGTCATTTAATTTTAAAACTTTGGACGTGTATTTATATCGCGAGACCTGTGATGCAGTTTTATTCCTCAGACACGTAGTGAAGGATGGTGTAACGGGCTTTATGAACCACAGGATCAGGGCCGTGACCTTCGATCTCTGGAACACGTTGATCGAGGTCGTCAGCTACACAGAGGCCAGGGTAAACGCGCTGCACGAGGCCGCAGCGCGGGCAGGGTTCACGGGCGCCGTCGAGGCGGCGGCTGAGGCCTTCAGGGGCTCCGCTGCGTGGTATCAGAGGGAGTGGAGGATGCGGCATGTCCAGGTGGACTCGGGAGCCAGGCTGGACTACATGCTGGGTGAGCTGGGCGTCGAGTTAGCCCCCGCGGATAGGGCGGCGTTGGCCGAGGAGTTCGAGGACGTGTTCCTGAGGAGCCCGCCGCCCCTGAAGCCCGGGGCATTTGAAGCCGTGACCCTGCTCTCACCCAGATACAAGCTGGGCGTCATCAGTGACACGGGGATCACGCCGGGCCGAGCAATGAGGCGATACTTTGAGGACAGGGGCCTGATGAACCATTTCACGTCCCTCGTGTTCAGCGACGAGACGGGGCTATGTAAGCCGCATCCGGACGTCTTCAGGCAGGCTCTACGTGAACTGGGCGCCGAGCCGTATGAGGCGGTGCACGTAGGGGACCTTCTGCGGACTGACATCGCGGGGGCCAGGAACGCTGGGATGAAGGCTGTGTGGGTGAGGAGCCCGTACCAGGATGGGGAGTCAGACGCTGAGCCTGACTTCATAATCGACTCGCTGCACGAGCTACATAGGATCATTGAGTCGCTTGACCGCTGAGCTTCATATACCGGGAACCCTCAATAATGGGTAATTTGATCAGGGCCGTCACATTCGACCTCTGGAACACGCTGGTTCACAACAGGAACTACGGCGAGTTCAGGCTGCCAAAGCTCAGGGAGTTTCTGAAGGCTAACGGCGTGGAACTGGACGACGCCCGTCTCATGGAGGTCTACCAGGCCGGGTTCAGGTACAGCTCGGAGCTCCACAGGGAGAGCGGCCGCAGGCACGTGATGACCGACGAGATAGTTGGCCACGTCATGGACCAGGTGGGCCTCAGAGACAGGTGCGACTGGGCGCCGCTGGTGAACACCTATGAGGAGGCTATCCTGAGCGACCCGCCGAAGCTAAGGGAGGGGGCCCGCGAGACCTTGGAGTACCTGCACGGCAGGGTCAGGATCGGCTTGATAAGCGACACGGGGACGAGCCCGGGCCGCGTCGTCAGGCGCATCCTGGACGAGTACGGGGTCCTAAGTTACTTCGACGTGACGGTGTTCAGCGACGAGGTGGGCTACTGCAAGCCCAACGAGGTCGTGTTCAAGGTGGCTTTGGAGGTATTGGGCGTGGAGCCCGGCGAGGCCCTGCACGTGGGCGACCTGGTCAAAAACGACGTGGTCGGAGCGAAGAGGGCAGGCATGCGTACGGCGTGGCTTAAGACTACGGATCAAGAATACTCGCCGGAAGACGCACCCGACTACATCATATCGAGCCTCACCGAGGTCATCGGGATCGTCGAAGCCGCGGGGTGAACCTGCCCGTCGCCTCCGCGTAGCGTCGGTACTCATCGTCGAACCGGGCCACGAGGAGACGCTTCTCGTCGTCCACGAGCCCGGCGTACCCGGCCACGGCCAGTATTGGTACCAATATCGCCGGGTTGTTGATCATCAGCGCCAACCCTAGGAACATCATGAAGTAGCCGGAGTAGGAGGGGTACCTAACGTACCTGTAGGGACCCCACGTGACCAGCCTCTGGTCCAGGGGCATCTCCCAGGAGACGGAGTACCGTCCCCGGGCCGCCACGCTCCACAGGAAGACGAGAACCCCGGCAGCCACGAGGGCGAGGCCGAGGACGCTCAGGACGTCGAATAACCCGGGTATTGGTACCAATACCGTCTGGACGGGGTCTTCTCCTCCCAGCAGCCCCAGGACGCCGTAGGCTGTTGCCTCAACGAAGAAGCTAATGATACCAATACCCGCCAGTGCGGTCCACATATCGCCAGGGCGAGGAACCTCCTCTCCACTGTCCTTACCCCTCCTAGCCCTGACTCCTGTGACAACGTTGTGAAAGTTCGCACCGAAAAACAGCGCCAGGAGGGTCAACAGGGCCGCCGAGGTGACAAAGCCAGGCACCATAACGGCTACTCGGCTCTCATAAACCAGGTTAGAAGGATGCTCGGCACCACGGTCAAAGCGGACAAGGCGAAAACCACCGACAGCCCCCAGCCCTCTATCAGGTACGAGGCTAGAAGTGGCGCCACCGCGCTCATGAGGCTTGACATTATGAAGTACACACTGAAGCAGAGGCTCCTGTTCTCCACGCTGCTGTTAACCGATATCAGCGAGTTCACCAGAGGCATGGTCGCAGAGTAGAGGGCTCTCCACCCAATGAACAGACACGACGCCAACGCCATGCCTGGCGCCCTCGGGATCATGTAGATGGTGACAAGCATGCCAATGCAGTACGCCATGAACCCCACTCTTCTGCCCACCCTGTCGCCGAGCCAGCCCCCCAGGAGGCTGCCAGCTATCCCGAGGAAGGGACCCAGCCCGAAGACGATGCTGGACGCGGCCGCCGTCGCGCCGCGGACCTCCGTGAAATACGTGGTTATGTAGGTTGACACGTTGACGAAGGTCAGGTCGGTGAAAGCCCCAGCAATCATGACGACGAGTAGCCCCCCGCTAAGCGAGGAGTGGAGGCCGCCCCAGCTCGACCTATTCATGGTCGATGGTTCAAGCCTCGTAAAGTACCTGTAGCTGTAGAGGGCTGCTCCGAGTACGAGGGGCAACCACAGGTAGATGGAGGCCCTCCACCCTAAGATGGGAAGCAGGAGCCCCAAGATTATCGGCCCAGCCGAGTACCCGAGGCTCCCCCCGGCGTTCTGGATGCCCATGGCCATGCTCAGGCGTTCTCCTGAGACTCGGCTGGTCGCCTTCAGAGCCGGCGGGTGGTACATGGTAGAACCTAGAGCTATCAGGGCGAAACCTACGATCAGGACGCTGAAGCCGTGGGCGAGCGTTAAGAGCACGGCACCCGCCGCTGTAACCACGAAGCTGAGGCCCAGCACATACGCGCCTCTCCTGTCGGAGGCCGCCCCTGCTGGGAGGTAGAAGGCCACCTGCACCAGCAGCGGGATCGACACTAGCCACCCCGCCTGATGGATGCTTAGCCCGGTCTCTTGGCGGATTACAGGGAGCACCGCGGGCAGTATCTGGCTGAACACGTGTATAATGAAGTGGGTTGAACCCAGGAAGAATAGGGTCTCGTTTACTTTCTTCATCTCTTTTAGCCTGCTGACGTTCAGGGGCTCTCCCGGTCCCGTGAGCCCCGCCCCCGGGGCTCCTCCATTTGAAGGGAGTTATGTCAGCAAGCCCGTAGAATACGAGCCCCTTCGAGCTATCCTGAAGCCACTGCGCTGATAAATGTTCCTGTGGCTAGTCCACGTGGACATTGATTCTTTCCTCGTCGCACGTGAACCCGTAGCCGGCGGCATTCAGCTCCTCCATGGAAAGCCTGAGCCAGGCCCCGAACTCGCCGCTCCGCGTGTTGTCTGGGTCCATGCTGGACGCGTCGCCCCACC
>DASWLJ010000107.1:0-8051 GCA_036396185.1 Bathyarchaeia archaeon
GTAGTCCACGAACATTATGTCGTAGCTGTTCGCCCTAGCCTTCTCTAAGGCCTCGCGGCCGGTAACTGAGGTCTCTACCCTGTACCCTTCATCCTCTAGCATCGCGCTGAGGAAGAAGAGGATGTCCTCATCGTCATCTACTAGTAGGATAGAGCGCATCTCGGATGTGATCCTTTTTCACTATTTTTCAGACTATAAAATGAATATGGAGACCAATTCTAACAGTGCACGGGGTAGCTTAGCCTCTGAAGATTAACTACGCCATCTGAACCGTTGACGCGTTAACGCTTATGAGCTCGCCCCCGTTTAGAACGGACCTGGCCGCGCCGAGCAGACAGTCCGGGTCAACGGGCTTCATGAAGAACCTTATATCCAGGCCCTTGTTCATTATGCTCGTCTCCGCCTCGTTATAGCCGCTGATGAACACGAGCTTCATGGAGCCGTTAGTCTTCAGCAGCCTCAGAGCCAACTCGTCCCCCCTCATGTAGGGGAGAGTGTAGTCGAGGATCGCCAGGTTGAACCGGGTCTCCTCAGCCTTACGGATGGCCTCGTTGGGGGTCGACACCGTCTCTATCCTGTAGCCCTCGTACTCGAAGAGCAGTCTGTAGCACTCCAAGATGTCGGTGTCGTCGTCCACTATCAATATGCTGAAGTTACTGTTTGAACGTGAACCTTTGTTTGTCTCGTGATACGAAAAAATATGTTTCTGATCTATATTATTCTCAATAATATCTGGAGACACATGGTCCATTTCTGACAATGTAGTTAACAACACCTACTTTATGTATAATAAGAACACTGTGGAACATTGTGAAACATATTGATTGCCACACATATTATATTCAATCAATGGATTGATGCCAAGTTCGACGGTTTAACGATGCACCTAAAAAGCTTTGAGTCTACGGCATGTTTCCATAGACAACTTGAATGTTTAGTGTCTCAAATTCATTAAAGGTATAAATGGCAGCCGTAAAATGATGCTCGATGCGCAGAATCCTGGCGGCCCTCCTAGTGTCTGCCATGCTCACGCTTCCGTTAGTCTGCGCTCAGAATCCGGAAATCCCCGGCATGACCCTAACCATATACTCAAGCGGGGTCACCAGGGTGGAGTACTCCGTCGAGTCTGACCCCAACAGGGTGCGCGTCAGGGTGCAACTGCCTGGGCCTCCATTCATCAACATGGTGATAAGAGACGAGGAAGGGTACCCACTGGGATCAACGACGTCGGGGCCTAACGTCACTGTGGACAGCATAGGGGCTCAGAGGCTCTTCTTCAACTACCTCACAGGGAGCCTCACGAGCCAGGAGGGACCAACGTGGTCCGTCAACGTCACGTCCCCCGTGGAGACGCGCATAGTGCTGCCGGAGGGCGCAGCCCTCTTCGACATGAGCGACATCCCCATGGCCATCGGCGTGTACGGTGACAGCCAGTACATGGATTTCAGCCCCGGAGAGATATGGGTGTACTACATTGTGGGTATGCGCCAGCTGGAGGTGGAAACGAGGGACCAGCTGAACAAGACAGGTTCCTACATCGCAGAGAAGGAGGACGAGGGCTACATCTTAACCGAGGCAAGGACCACGCTGGAGAGGGCTCAATCGTCATTCAGCCGCGGCGAGTACCTGACATCTAAGAACGACGCCAACGACGCCCTCGGGATAGCCAAGATCACTGTGGAGCGGGCGAACCTGGCCGCCCAAGAGCTTGAGAATGCCAGAGAAGCGGTGAACCAGGCCATGGCCCAGGGCAGGTTGCAGGGACTGAGTACGGCGGATTCGAGGCTGGCTGCAGCGGAGGAGCTGATGAGCTCCGGAATGTACGTCGATGCGAAGGCACAGGCGTCACAGGTTTACAGGGACGCCTTGGTCGCCGTTAAACCCGCCGATAACTCGATGCTTATTTACGGCGTTTTATCAATATTAGTCGGGATTGGCGCGACGTTTTTCTACGTGATCGGGGGTAGAAAAGCGCCAATTTGGTAATATATATCAATAATATATATTTAGGTGCCTAAAAACAATATATTTATGGGGAAAAATGGTTCCATATCGTTCCACAGCGTTCTTATAATACACGTAACGCGGTATGGTGTTCAAGTGTACCAGAGATGAGAGTGAAGATACTCGCCCTAGTACTCCTTGGGTTACTGCTCACCGCCCCGTTCGCCCAGATGGCGTGTGCGGCATCGGTGGAGAGCGGTGCGGGCGAGTCCAACGACGACAGCGCAGACAAAGGAAGCTCCAAAGTCACGGAGACCGTGTTCAACTCCATAAAGTCGGCAGCCGAGGCCCGGCGAGACGAGGTCTTCTCCAAGATGAGCGAAGACCTTCCTCCGTCGGTGCTTAGCGATATAGGTGAGGCGTTAAACCTCATGGAGGAGGCCGAAGGTTCTGAGGCCACCGACATGGGTGAAGCCACGCAGTTATACATGCAGGCCATGAAGCTGTTCAGAGACTCATGGAATTACCTTGATGATGGCGACTCATTGGTGCCCACAGGTGAAGCCAGTGGAAGCGATGAGCCCATTCTTGTGGAGGAGCAAAACGAGAACCTGAACGAGGAGATATTGATCGCTAAGCAACAGTTACTGGTGAGGTTCCAGAAGAATTTCCAGAGTAGAATCGACACCATGTACGGTCACATCCAGGACCTGAGCGGGGCCATAGACCCCGAGGACTCGGCGAAGGCTGAGAACGCCCTCGTGAGCGCGGAGGAGAAGCTTCTAGAGGTCCAGAACAATGTGACTGATGGCGACCTGGAAGACACCTTACTCGAACTGGACGCCGCCTCCAATGAGCTCGAAGACGAGTTCAAGAGCCTGAAAGACAAGGAAACGGCCGACCTGATAGTGACCTTGGATAAGTTGGAGGGCAAGGTCCAGAAGCTAACTGAAGAGAACACAAGGTCATCCAGTGAGAAAGGAAGTGACGCATCCGAGGACACCAGCGCTGAGCCTGAGGTCAGCGAAGAGCCTGAGATCAGCGAAGAGCCTGAGGCAACCGATGAGCCAGAGGCCACAGACGAGCCAAAGGTCACAGACGAGCCAAAGGTCAGCGAAGAGCCTAAAGGAGACAGCGGTGCATCCGAGGACAGCAGCGGTGAATCCAAAGACAACGGCGATTCAAACAAGAACAGTTACAAGTCCAGAGAAGACTACATTAATGATCTAAGGGAAAGAATCCGAAAAAGCTTGGAGGAATTCAGGGAGAAAAGGAGCCAGAGACAAGCAAGCGACGGCAACGAGCAGTCCGACGACAGCGGAAATGACCTGAACGAAGGCGACGACGACAAGAATGACCGCGGACAAAGCAACCGTAACTGGAATTCCAACGGCAATGGAACCAATAAAGAGAACCATGGAAAATCTAAGAACCATTAATCCTTTTTTCTTTTATACCCATTTACTTTAATAAAAATAAAAAGTCGCTATTTTAGACCTCTGCCTTCTTGTTGGGCGAAGCCCACTCTTCTTTGTGCACATTTAACTACTATCTGGGAGATGGACAGCGGAAAACATCACTGTAGATCTGTACGCTGCCCGTTCTCTGGGTCACGGTCAATCTTTAAATAAGACTGCCGAGGGATACTGTGTGAATTAGAAAATGGCGACTTGCATAAGCTGTGGTCGTAAGGTCACGCCCGAGGAGAAGGCCGTCAGGTTCCAGTGCCCGAGCTGCGGGGCCGTCACCCTCTGGCGCTGCGAGAAGTGCAGGCTCTTCGGCAGGAACTACAAGTGCCCGGCCTGCGGGTTCACGGGGCCGTAGGCGCTGAGCTTTTATCGGTCTCTCACCGGGCTCACCGAGACACATATCGTCAAGTAAAGAATGTTCATTGGTACACGAAGGACATGGTGCGGAGGATACCCTTCAATAGCGGCACTACACCATTCTACTCCATGGAGGGCGGACGCTACACTCTGAGGGACCTCGTCGTCTACGCGGCCGCTTTCGCCTTCTTCTACATGCTCTTTCAGTGGGTGCCCAGCGGCTGGGCCGAGCAGCTCACGGCCCAGTCCAGCTCGGCAGCGATGAACGCCCTGGGCATGGCCTCATCTTACGGCGTCGAGGGGGGCGTCGTCGCCCTCTCGCTGGTCAGCGGCGTCCGCCCCGTCCACGTGTACATTGTCCGGGAGTGCAGCGCCATCCACGTCCTGGGCGTCGTCCTGGGCCTCATCGTTCCCCTCAAGGGCGCCCAGTGGACCAGGAAGGCTGAAGCAATAGCACTTGGGGCGCTCCTCGTATACGCGATGAACATAGCGAGGATTATACTCACGGTTGTACTGACGGGCTACGACCTGCCGCTTCTCAGCTGGTTCGCCGCCAGCCCCACGGTGGAGACCTACCACTACCCCATCAGCTTCCTCTTCGGCGTCGCCGGTGTGGCCGCCACCATCCTGGCCGTGGACAGACTGGTGCTGCCCGAGCTGGGAGACTTCCTGGCGCAGCTACCCGACGCCCTCACCTCAACCCTGAGAAAACTGATAAACAATTAGCTAAACGCAACCCGGAAAAAACACACATTCTTCCACGCAGCCGTCAGGGAGCCGAACAACCGGCGGACACAAGCCGACGACCTCCGCCGCCTAGAAGCCCCAAAAAAGCTCCCAATCAGCAAAACAAGCCGAAATACGGTTAATCGTAGCGGCGGCGACTACACCCCCCTTCCCCCATATACATACGCACAGAAAAACAGAGACACCTAACCACTAGGTACAAACCCGAACACCCATAAAAACACAAAAAACAAGCCGACAACAACAAGCCGCTACCTGATAAGGGGCAGGTTCCCAGTCACCTTGTCCACCCTCTGAGCCTGGTCCGGACCCACCCCGAGGCAGGTAGTCGTACCCGGCGCCACCTCCGTGTGACCAGCGTCCTGGATCATCACGTACACGATGTCCAGCAGCTCCGCCTTCTTCATCAACCCCTTGAGCTCCTCAAAGCTCTCAGCCTCCACGACCACCTTCTTGCCCCCCTCGTCCCTCCACCTAGCCCACTGCTTCGTGTGCGTCTTCTTCGCCTGCTCGTTGCACGTCACCGCGGCGTGGCACGCCTGGGCGATCATCTTGCCGACGCTCATACCCAGGTCCGTGCGCATCACTATGACCATCTTGTACTCGAAGGGGCTCTCACCGGCCAACTACGGCACCAGCCTCTCCCTGTCCCTCGGGAACATGCAGCACTCACGGATGTTCTGCTGCCCCGTCACCGTCATGGTCAGCCGCTCCATGCCTATGCTCCACCCCGCGTGGGGCGGGGCGCCGTAACGGAAAGCCGAGATGTAGTACTCGAAGTTGTCGGGGTTCAAGCCCTTGTACCTGATCCTCTCCTTCAGAAGCTCCGGGATGTGAATGCGCTGGGTGCCGCTGCTGATCTCTATGCCGCCGTACAGGCAGTCGAAGGCTCGGACGATCTTATCCCCGAAGTCCACTGATCCATAGGTCTCCTCAAGGTACCGGGCGTCCTTCTCATTGCCCCTGTCGTAGGGCATGGCGTAGAACGCCTTCTGGGCCCCCGGCCAGTCCTTGAGGAAGAACGCCTCCTCGCCCACAAGCCCCGTCAGCTGACGTTCCTGGCTCTTGGTGAAGTCGTCCCCCCAGACGATGCTCTCCCCGGCGCCCTGCAGCAGCTCAATGGCCTCGGTGTAGGTGACGCGCCTGAAGGGCGTCTTGGGCACCGTAAGCTCGCGGCCTAGCAGCTTCAACTGGTCTCCGCAAGTCTCCCTGGCGGCCTCCAGCATGTGGACTACGATCTGTTCCAGCACCTTCATCACCGTCTCATCGTCTGCGAAGACCTGCTCAATGTCCATCTGCCTGATCTCGTTCAGGTGCGTCGGCGTGTTGAACTTCTCGGCGCGCCAAATCGGCGTGATGGTGAACACCTTCTCGAAGCTGATGGCGCACATCTGCTTGTAGAGCTGCGGGCTCTGGGCTAGGTAAGCCATCTTCTCGAAGTAGGGTATGGCGAAGAGGTCGGCGCCTCCCTCGGAGGCGGAGCCTATGACGCATGGGGGCTGGAACTCCATGTAGCCGCGGCCGCTCAGCCACTCCCTGAACGCCGTCACCAAGCTGTTCTGGACCCTGAATATGGCGTTGGTTGTAGGGGCCCTGAAGTCCAAAAACCGCCAGTTGAGCCTTGTCTCCAGGTCGCTCTTAGAGTTCTCCATGATGTCCACGGGGAGAGGCTGCTCCGATCGGTTGACGACCTCGATGGACTCGGGCACGAACTCCACGCCCGCGTTGGCCACCCTGCTCTCCACGGCCGTGCCCTTGACGGCGATCACGTCCTCCCTACCCAGGGTTAACACGAACATCTCGGGCTGACCCTGCTTGACCACGACCTGGATCTCCCCCGTCCTGTCCCTGAGCACTATAAACCTTATGTTCTTCAGGTCCCTGGTGCGGCTCACCCAGCCCGCGAGGGTTATGGTCTCCCCTACGTGGTTCTTCGCTTCATCGATGTACGTACGCTCAAACATGGCTGCGTCCAGCTGTTTACGAGGCTAGAACAATGTAGGGTATAAAAGGTTTGGCGGCTAATAGGCGTACTCCACGCGAAGATCCATGTTGCGCACCTTCTTCGCGACGGATGTGAGCGCCTGTAGCCGCTTCTTGCTGAGACGCTTGGTCCCCCTGCCCTGAAGTACAACGCGGGTCTCGGTGCTGCCGTCAGGGAGCCAGATGATGTTGATGGTCACTATGTGCTGGCTCGCGAACAGGTCCTCCAGGAACTTGCGGTCCTTGGTTCCGGACTCTATGACGAGGACGCGTTTACCGAACTTGTCCCCCAGGTCGCGGACCAGTTTGGGGGCGGAGTTGAACTTCGCGCTGTCGTTCTTCCCCACCACCAGCACCATGAACCCCCCGGCCTCCAGCACGTTCTCAAGCGTAACCTTCTGCAGGAACTGGTTCTGGTTCTCCATGCTCAGCAGAGTCTTTGCTACCTCAATGTACTGCTCACTGACTTCCCCTGACTGCACCTTGGCCTGGCACTTCGAGCAGAGCATCCCGCTCTTCAGACAGAACTCACATAGCTGTATCTGCACGTCGATGGGTCCTCCGGCGCGTCGGAGGGGTCATCAGGAGACTCCGCCCCGTTTCGTTTAAGCCTTGACGTATATGCCAATGGCGCTTACGTTGGAGGTGCCCCTCTCCTCGCTCTGCATCTGCTCGGTGCTGATCTCGATCTTCACTACCTCCGCGTTGGGCATGAACCTGTTCTTGAGGACCTCCACGACATCGACCGCTCGGCTGATGCTCTGGCCCCTGGCCTTCACGATTATCTCCTCGTGGCCGCTCTTGAACAGCGTCATGCATGCGAGGACGTAGTTGAGGACGGGCTTCCTTCCAATGAAAACGGTGTTAGATCTCTCCATCTTGACTCCTCATTGATCCTTTTTTTACGCTGGTGACTAAAGTAGTCATGGTGAAAGGTTAAAAGGATTTTCCTTTTAAATAGGAAAATTTGTCAATGAATATGGATCATCATTATTAGTAATAAAATGTAAAAAAAATGAAATGAGTGTATATAGACATGTTTCCAGGGTTATAGCCCCGCAGCACACTTTTTATCGAGAGACAAGGTCATCAGCCTAGATCGACTCTGACGCTGCTACGCTGTGAAGCTCACTCAATGCCTCTTTAACGAACCTTAGGCGCGGAACCTGTATCTGTCGTCTCTCCACGGGTCAGCGGTGTCGCTGTAGAACCCGCTCTCCCAGAAGCCCAGCTTGTTCTCCTTCGTGAACGTGATCCTGCTGAGCCACATGGGGCTCTTGTACGCGTACTTGTGGGGAACCACTAGCCTCATGGGGCCGCCCAGGGGCTGGGGCAGCGGCTCGTCGTTGAGCCTGTGGACCAGGATGACGTCGTCGCCCATGAGCTCGGTCAGGGGCAGGCCCGTGGTGTATGTGTCGTAGCACTCGAGGAACACGTGGCGGGCGTCCTTTGTCGGCTTCACGTGCTCGGCCAGGTCCCTGAACCTGACGCCCTCCCACCTCTGGTCCTTGACGCTCCAGGTCTCAACGCAGTGGAAGTCGCTCACCGACA
>DASWLJ010000108.1:0-1979 GCA_036396185.1 Bathyarchaeia archaeon
ACCCCGAGGAGGCTATAATGGCCTTGGAGGAGGCCCTCACAGGCGTGCCTCTGGACGAGATCGATGACAGGGTCGAGTCGTTCTTCGCCGAGGGGAATATAACCCTCTACGGGGTGGCCCCAGGCGACTTCGTGAAAGTTATCCGGCTAGCCCTCGCCTCTTAGCATGCGGCTCTCCAGGCTCCTGGGCGTAGCGCAGCACCCGTCCAGCCTCAGCACCCTGTAACCTGACTCGGCGGCCCGCCGCTCCGTGGACCTCGACGCCAGCGCGACCCTGTCGGCTCCGGCCTCCACGGCCGCCCAGTCCAGCTCCAGCTTGTAGTCCCTGCTCCTCATGCAGCCCAGGGAAACGTCCGTCCGGGGGCTCAGCCTCTTGGCCTCAGAGATGAGGCCGGTGATATCGCTCGGAGAAGGAGGCGGCACGTCAGCCATTGGGGTGTTCTCAGTCGGTATCAGGCCCAGGAACACTATCACCTCCGGGTCTATGCTGGCGGCGATCTGGACCGCCCTGTGCTCCCCCAGCACCCTCCCGTAGTGGAGCCCCACGCAAACGTGGGGGGCCACCTGAGGCACACAGGCGTCCACCAGATTGGTCAACGTGGCGTTGTACTCCTCGACGCTCGTCTTCAGCCCATAGACCTCCCTGAGGGTCTCCCGGCTGCCGACCACGTCCACGGACACTATGTCGGCGCCCGTGGACGCGATCTCCCCGGCCTCCACCGCGTCCAGCATCCCGGTGTGGAGGTTCACTATTAGGCCGGTGTTCTCCTTCACCCAGGCGATAGTGGGCAGGAAGGGCTTCAGCGGGACGCGGCCCTCGACTGTGGAGCCCCCGCTTATGAGCAGCCCCACGCCGCCCCCCTCGTCGTGCCTGACGCAGAAGCCCCTGAGCCTGTCGGGCGTTGACACGTCCGGCATGTGGCCCAGGTAATGGCCCCTGCAGTGGCTGCAGCGGAGGTCGCAGCGGCCACCCGTGACCGACACGGGTGGGAACTTGGGCATAGGGTAGTAGAGCCTCAGCTCCTTTGACTGCATCTGGGGTCAGGACACCCAGGGAGAGTGAACGATAAATAGTTTATCAAAAAAGGGGGTTGGTGGCTCAGCCGGTCCGGCCGCAGCCGCCGCCCCTGCGGAAGCCGCCTCCGAGTCCCTGCATCATGCCGCCTCTGAGGCCGCCCAGCAGGCGCTGGGCTCCTCTGCTCCAGTTGCGCATCATGCCTCCCAGGCCGCCAACGGTGCCCTGGCCGGTCTGGCCGCCCGCGTAGGGGCACCAGTCGGGCCTCGTGCCGTTGTTCCTGGGGACGTACTCGCCGGTCTCAGGGTCCCAGCAGGGCGGCTGGAGGGTCCCGTTCTCGTCCCGCGTCCACGTGCCGTTGACGTAGCAGTGGGAGAAGTAGGGGGGAACCGTCTCGCCGCCCTCTGCGGATTGATACCAGTAGGGGTAGGCCAGGGCCGGGGCTAGGTACAGTGTACCCGCCAGCACCAGGGCCACGCCAGCCAGCGCAAACATCATCTTTCTGTTGTTCATGCCGAGAACCCATAATGCGCGGCTCCTTTTAGATGCTGGCTGTAACCCGCGTTACGGTTTTTGAAACAAGGGATAAAAACCGCGGTTGACAATGTGCAGTTGGGCTGTGAGGCGGCGATGCGGTACGGGATGATGGGCCCCATGAACGGTGGGGGCGGGTTCCAGGCGCTCTTCGTAGTGGTGATCCTGCTCCTGCTCGCGGTCATCGTGCTACTGTTCCTCAGGCAGCGTCCGACGCAGCCTGAGAAGCGTGAACCCGAAGCCGAGGCGGAGGTGAAGGCGGATGAACCCAGCGAAGCCGGCTCAGAGGACAAGCTGGAGGTGGCCCTGAGGCTGCTGGACGAGAACGAGCGCAGGGTCGTGGAGGCCCTCGTCACTAAGGGAGGCTCCATGCTACAGAAGGACATCTCCTATGATCTGGGCTTCAGCCGCGTCAAGACCCACAGGGTGTT
>DASWLJ010000109.1:0-11805 GCA_036396185.1 Bathyarchaeia archaeon
TCGCTCACGGACAGGCTGGTGGCGGCGGACCTGAGGCCCCTGCTGAGGTTGGTGGTGCCGTCCACGGGGTCAGCCACCAAGACGTGTGAGCCGTCGCTGAATACGAGGTCACCCTCCTCGCTCACTAGCTTGACTGGTATGTTGTATTTGGTAAGATACTCAATGATGGCGGTTTGTGCTTGATGGTCTAGGAGGTCTTTGAACCTATTGACGGGCATGGTGCCGCGCTGTGGGAGCACTGTGTGTACGCTGCTTTGGATGCTGTCTGAGAGGTCATGTAGTGCCTTTCGCCAATATTTTTGAGTCAAGGCTTTACCTCGGATAGAATAAGCGAGAGATATCGGTTGATAACAGTAACTAGTTTAAGGGTGAATATACTAGGGTTTTTCCGTAGAGTCTGAAATAGATTAGCGTGCGTGTAGTTTTTGCGGAGGTTCCTGTATCCCATATTGTTTTTGTTGAGTAGGGAGGAATATCCCAGTGTTGGTTAACCCAGCTAATATGGGTGACCGTTTTCGTATCTGAGTCTGGTGATCCAGCCCATCTAGTAATGGAGCTGAAAACCAGTATACGGACTGGATAGGGGTTATCGTTTCTAATCTGGATCACGAGGTTTGGGTACTGGTCTTGGCTGGGTCCCGCGAATAAGGTAATCCCTGTCGAGTTTACGTTGACTAACACCGGATCGTATTCGGTGATCTCGATACTCATGTTCACTGCCGATACTTTGGTGAAGCTCGTTAACTCCGCGGTAATCATAACTTCTCCTTCAAGCATCGGAGTGTATCTCACCGTCTTCACTATCTTATCTCCGTTGGGGCTGATGAAGCCCTCACCCCAGGATTCCCCTGACGCGGCTCTGGATGCCTCAGTGGCAGCTTCAGCGGCGGCTTCAGCGTAGTTCAAAAAGACTCTTTGTACCTTTGAGCCGTTCTGGTAACTCGTCTCGATGTCTATTGCCATGTGCCCACGATAGTAGATTGGTATAGGCCATGGGTTAGATACGATACACCGTACTTCCACTGCTTCACCTGCGGCGTAACTGGGTTGGCCCGTTGTAATGTGAAAGCTACAATAATGGTCAAGGTTCGCGTATCCTATCGCGACAACCAGCAACACTAACGCTACTTTTCCATATCTTTTCCATAATCTCGTTGGTTCCAGCCAGTGTCCGGTTCCCTCGTATCGCCGGAGATATACCCTGAAACAGATGATGAGCCCAATCAAAATAAACGCCAACAACATAACGAAAAGATTGTACAAGCCATTGGCTGAAGAGAACGGGACAGGCATCGTCATTTCTTGACCCCTATCTCAAGCGAGGCGGTGACTCCGTCAACGTAGTAGTAGAGGCTGAAGCTGGGGTATCTTACTAGGAAACTATCTTTCCACACTGTTCTCTGGGACTCTGCCTCTATCTCAAAGTATCTCCAGATCCAGTCAATATACATTGTACCGATGGGGCTGTCCGGGGTAAGACTGTAGGAGAGCTTATTGAATACCGGGACCTTCACCGGGTACGGGTTATCGTTTTTTATAACCAAGTTGAACTCAACATAATTCCTGTCTTTGAGGTCTGTGTGAGATGGTTCGATGACTAGGCTTATCCCTGTGCTGTTCAGGGTAACCTCTTTGTATCCGGTTATTGTTACGGTTTTCCTAGCGCTGAGACATGTGATGGTGAATAGCCCAGGGTACTCAGGGGTGAAGGTCTGCCGAAGGAACACGGCCCTGTCGTGGGCGCCTATCCTGATCTTGGTCCCCCCCGGGTAGTCGGCGTTGACCACACAGCTCACAGGCTCAGGGTCGAATACACTATTGCCGCTGAAGGTGAACTGGCGGATGGGCTCCAGGAGGATGTCGCCGTCGCCCTGGTTGCAGAGGTAGACCGTGGCCGTGAAGCTCTCCCCCATCCTGATCACGTCCCTGTCGGTCTCGATCCTCACGTCGTAGACGTAGGATGACGGTTCATCACTTAGACTGCCCGGTGAGGCGACCCCGAACACGATGACCGAAGCCAAGAGGAGGACAGTCGCGTAGAGTATCTGCCCGCCGGGACGGTTCATGCCAACCTTACCAACGACTTGAATGTTCTCTGTGGATTAAAACCTAGGGATTTGAACACGCGTTCCAAGCTCCACGTTTTATACGCTGTGCGGCTTAGATACCTCGATGACCCGGGCTCTGGGACGCGACTTCTACGCGAGGGACCCAGCTGAGGTAGCCAGAGCGCTCCTGGGGAAGACCCTGGTCAGGAGGCTGGGCAGCGACAGGCTTGAGGGGATCATCGTTGAAACGGAGGCTTACTACGGGGAGGGGGACCCGGCCAGCAGGGCGTTCAAGGGGCTTAAGGGCTACAACGAGGTGATGTGGGGTGAGCCTGGCCGCCTCTTCGTCTACAACGTCCACAGGTACTGGATGCTCAACTTCGTGGCCCACGAGCCCGGCGGCGTCGGCGGCGTCCTGATACGGGCGCTGGAGCCCACCCGCGGCGTCGACGCGATGCTCGTGAACAGGCCCGTGGAGAAGCTGACTGAGCTGACCGGCGGCCCGGGTAAGCTGTCCGTGGCCCTCGCCGTGGACAGGAGCCTCAACGGCTTGAAGGCCACGGATGAGAAGAGCCCCATTCATGTACTCCACAGCGAATCAGGGCCGGAGGTGACATCATCGCACAGGATAGGGGTCACCCAGGACCTGCCTGAGAAGCTCAGGTTCCACGTGAAGGGCAACAAGTTCGTGTCCAGGTGACTACCCTGCTCCGACCGTGTGCACAGAACACCCCGCAGCCGTCGAACAATGGACACCCCGCGGCGATGACCAACCTCCAACCACCGCCGCCTAAGGACCCCGAAAAAGCCGCTGAACCGGAAAACGAGCCCAAAAACGTGGAACCGTGGCGGCGGCGGATACACTCCCCCTCCCCCCACGTGCACACACAACGAGACGCAGATAAACACAGGCCCAATGAAAGAGCTAGCCCTTCCACTGGGCTATGGCCCCAGCCTTCTCAAGGGCCTCCAGCTCTGCATCGGACTTGCCCAGGAGCCCCTTCAAAACCTCCCTGGTGTGCATCCCGATGGCGGGAGACGCGCTCTCCACCTCTCCGGGGGTCTCGCTGAGCTTCACGGGGAAGTTGGGCACCGTGTACCTGCCCGCGACCGGGCTATCCACCTCCACCCACATGTCCCGGGCCTTCAGGTGGGGGTCCCACATGGCCTCGTGGGCCTCGTAGATGGGGGCGCAGGGGAAGCCCAGGCCGGCGAGCCACTGGAAAGCCTCCATCCTGGTCTTGTCCTTGATGAGCTCCACAACCATCTCCTTGCTCACCTCGTCCACGCCCAGCTCCTGCTTCAGGTTCTCAATGGCCTTTCCGCGCTCGCCCGCGATCTGCACCCAGCCGTCCTTCACCTGGAAGACGCCCCATATCCTGTTGGGGTCCTGGGGCCTGTTCTGGCGTCTGGCGATGGGGCTCTCCTTGAACATGTCGTAGGCGACAGACGAGCAGCAGTTGAAGGCCACCATGGTGTCCACCTGGCACACGTCGATCATCTGGCCGACGCCCGTCCGGTCCCTGTGCCTCAGGGCGGCGACGATGGCGAAGGCCGCGTAGATGGCGGGCCCCAGGTCGCCCAGGGCGCCCGCCATGGCCACAGGCGGATGGTCTGGGCTGATCCCCTTGCCCGTGGCGTAGGTGTGGCCGCTTATGGCCTCGGCCACCACCGCGTAGCTGCCGTACCTGCTGTAGGGGCCCGTCTGGCCGAAGCCGCTGAGGGCCGCGTAGATTATCCTCGGGTTAAGCTTCTTCAGCACGTCGTAGCCGAGGCCGAGGCGCTCCATGGCGCCCGGCGCGAAGTTCTGGACCACCACGTCGCTCTTCTTTACGAGCTCCTTCACGAGCTTCATGGCCTCCGGGTTCTTGAGGTCCGCCGCCACGTTCCTCTTGTTCTGGTTCAGCGCCCAGAATGTGGTGGCCGTGCCCTTGTACAGCTCCCCGGGGCCCAGGCGGCCTATGTTGCCCCACGGGGGCTCCACCATGATAACCTCCGCGCCCAGCTCGCCCAGCATCATTGTGCAGTATGGGCCGAACCAGACGTGTGTGAAGTCCAGTACCCTGACGTCCTCTAGTATCTTGTCCATGCCGAATCATATTGAGGCGCGTAGGGTACTAAAAAAACTGTTCCCATCTGGACACTTGACGAGGAGGGGCGGAGGAAGTCTAAGCGCCTCTCCACCGCTTAACTATGTCGATGATTCCTCATTCATTGATACGGTTTATTATTATTCGTCCAAATTGTTTACTGCGTAGTGGCCGACACGAGGAATCCTATGAATCCCAAGGAGGCTGTGCATAAAGCCGACCCAAGCGAGCAGGAAAGAGCCATTAAAGGAATAGGAGAGATTGTCCCCCTCCTCAGGAAGATTAGTGAGGAGGATTGGGTTAAAGCTATCAGAGAGACAAGGGATGAGCGGTGAGCCTCACACAATATTGGCTTTAAAACCGCTACAAGGCTAAGCTATTTCTGGGTCAGGGGAGTCTGGAGGCTCTGCATGAACTCCCTGAACTCCCTCTTCTTGGCCTGCAGGTACTGGAACTCGTCGTTGGTCATCACCAGCTGCTTGGCGAACTCCTCGATGATGGACTTGGTCTTCTCGTCCACGTCCTCCAGGCGGCTTACGGCGTCCCACAGCTCCGACATCTCGCAGCAGTAGTCCAGCTCCCTCTGTATCTCCAGGAGCCTCTCCACATCCTCGTCCGTGTAGGCGACGCTGAACCCCAGCTTGTTCAGGCTGTTGAGGACCGTCCTCACCTGGTTCTCGAAGAACTCGTTTCCGCCCGGGGTGTTCCCCACGCTGCAGTAGAAGGCCTCAGCCGTGGCCCTGTAGTGGCTCTCCGTGAGGTGGCCCACCTGCTCGGTGTGGGAGACCTGCACCAGGCCGGCGTCCTCCAGCTTCTGTATGTGGTGGTACACGGTCTGCCTGGATAGGTCGAGGTTGGCGGCTATCTGTGTGACGGTCATCTCCGCGGCTCGCAGGAGGAAGATTATCTTGCGGCGGGTCTCGTCGGCCAGCAGCTGGAAGCTCTCGGGGTCCTGGACCACCTTGACGGCCTTCATCCCGCTATGAGCCCGGCATCAATAGTATTAAACGTTTGTATATTATGAGAGATATGTTTATATTCAGGGGCCATGTGGCTATGCGTACAACCATATGTATATAATTGGAGGCGTGTGAACATGATGAGTGAAGTTCAGGCCGAGTGCCACCAGCAGTGCGAGGCGTGTTCGGCGGGCGGACCCGGCGAGAAGCATATAGAGGCCATTGTGCTCGGAAGAATCAAGGAGCAGTGCCTCAAGGAGCAGAACCTCAGCGACCTGGCCGCGATACAGGCGGTGATCGCCGCGGAGATGGGCGAGGACCTGAGCACCCAGCAGGTCCTGAGGCGGGTCCTAGGCTTCTACAACAAGTACGTGCCCTTCATGCAGTGAGGGCGCACCAGTACCCGCGGCGCCTTAGGCGCCGGATCAAGACCAGTATCTAATTTTACGTTAACGAGGACGTATCCAATATTAGTGTAATCAGATAATCTGGACGGGCTCAGACAGCAGTAGAGGGGTAATCCCCGCAAAGCTGATTATAGCCAGTGGCTGAAAATCCGCCACCATGCCCCTATAAACTAATAAAGCGCGTGTACAGAACTGTTTACGTGGCCACTATGACCCAGGTCCAAGTAAAGGTACCTGAGAACCTCGTCGAGAAGCTCGACGAATGGATCAGGGACGGCAAGTTCAGCAGCAGAAGCGAGGCCATAAGGACCATCCTGGCCCTCTACGAGGAGCGGGAGCGTACCCGAGAGTTCTACGCGATGATCCACAGCCGGGCCGAGGAGGCCCGGGAGCACCCGGAGCTGCTGGTCCCACTCGAGGAAGACCCTTGAGGGTTCTACTTCACCCTAAAGTGGCGGAGTACCTTCAGGCGAGTAGCGAGGACCACCGTTCAAGGATGAGGCAGCGGCTACGTGACCTTGAGGACCAGCCTGAGAGGAAGGGAAAACGGCTAAGGCATTCACCCTACTACAGTCTTCGTGTGGGGGATTACAGGGCCATCTACACTGTGGACCACGCGGAAGACTGCGTAGTCGTATTGTTCATAGGCCACAGGAAGGACGTCTACGACGACTTCGACAAGATTTTTTGACCTAGTGAGTGGCGGATTGAACGGCGATAGACTGGCGGGCAGCCACTAGAAGGCTATGCGTGACCCCCGGCCAGCTTCATTTTTTTACCTGGCCGCAGAGTTGTGCCCACGATGAGGTTCGATAAGAAGTAGGCTAGGAGAACGTAGGGCCACATGTAGCCCTCCCGGATGTTCCACCCCACGAGGATCTCCTTCACGGGCCTGCCGATGGCCAGGCTGCCCGCCCACTCGAAGATCAGTGTAAGGGCGAGCCACATGAACCCCACGTGGATCAGATCCATGGTCTCGTAGTCCTTGACGTAGCGGAGCAGGTAGTAGGCGAAGGCGAAGATGACCAGTATCCTGGTGGCCATGCCTATCTGGTGGGTGGCCAGCGTCCCCAGCCTGGGCTCGTAGACCACGTTCATGAGGATGAAGTAGTTGAGGCCGGCGACCAGTATCTCCATGAGCCAGGCTCGGAAACCGGTTCTGAGCAGCTTAGAGTTCACCAAGATTCACCGGGATGATCACTCTGGCTGGGCTATTTTAATGGATATATTCGACGCTTCCGAAGTTCACTCGTGGAGGAAGCAGTCGTGGTGGTGAGGCCGGGTCATGAGAAGTATGCATCGGTGCTGAATTTCACGCAAGGCTCAGTAACTAGACATATTACGGTGGTCACCGTTCTGGGGCTGGAGGAAGCCAAATGGAGTCTGGTGCGCCGTGAACCCACATGAGTACGTTTTTCTCCCCCTGCTCGTCTTCCTGGTGAACGGCGCTGTGGCCCTCTACATGGTGCGGAGGTTAAGGTACAGGCAGTCCTCATAGAGGACGGCTGAGCCGGGAAGCTGGGTCCGGCCTAAAGGTTAAGAGGATTGATGAAACTAACGGGTCATGGATGATGGGGGCGTGCTCACCATGAGTGATAATGGTACAACTAGCCGGGGACGTGGGCCGCTAGCCCGCCTCCGCTCCGAGTTCGGCTTCATCCAAGGCAACTTCCTCCTCCTGATGGTGAGCTGGCTCATAGTGGACTTCTTCGCCGAGCTCCCGGGCACCTACTTCCCGCTCTACGTGAAGGCCCTTGGGGGCACAGCCGCGAGCCTCGGCGTCATCGGGGCCGCCGAGATGATCGCCAGGGGCCTGGTGCAGATACCCGGGGGCTACATCGCCGACAAGTATGGGCGTAAGTGGATTATAATGACCATGACGGGGCTCGCCGGGCTCAGCCGCATAGTCTACATATTCGCGCCCACCTGGGAGTGGATCGTCTTGGGCGCCGCCGCCATGGGGTTCACGGGCATATACGGGCCCGCTCTGGAGGCGCTCATCGCGGACAGCCTGCCACCTGAGAGGAGGGGTATGGGCTTCGGCATCGTACGCCTCATAAGCAGCGTCAGCACGACGCCCTCGCCCCTCATAGCGGGGCTCCTGTACCTGCGCATCGGGCTGATGCCCACCATGAGGCTCAGCTACGGCCTGGCTGCGGTCGGCTTCTTCGCGGCCGCGGCCCTCCGGACCAGGCTCAGGGAGACCGTGGAGCAGCCTGAGAGGATCAATTTGGCCGAGATGGCCGCCAGCTACCCGGTCAGCTTCAGGGAGAGCGTGGGTGTGTGGCGGCTGGTTCCCCGTGATGCGTTCATGCTGTTCTTGAGTAACGTGTTGAGCAGCTTCACCATAGGCATCTTCCTACCCGTGTTCACCCTCTACATGGTGGACGACCTGGGGGTCACCGAGTATCAGCTCAGCCTCATCATGGCCTCCATGTTCATAACCATGATATTGTTCGCGCTGCCCAGCGGCAAGCTCATAGACACCGTGGGCAAGCGGGGGCCTATGCTGGCCAGCTTCCTACTCTGGGCGGCCGCGGTGCCTCTGTTCATCTGGGGCGACTTCTGGAGGCTCATCCTGGCCATGACCCTGGTGGGTGTGCTTCAGGTGCTGATGAGCAGCGCCGGGGGTGCCTGGACCGCGGACCTAGTGCCTAAGGAGCACAGGGGTAGGGTGAACGGCAGCATCGGCTTCTTCAGCCTCATGGCTCTCAGCCTGGGTCAGCTGACGGGTGGCTGGGTCTATGATAACGTGAGTCATACGCTGCCGTGGACGCTGCAGGTGGTCTTGATGGTGCCGCCGCTCCTCATCATTCTGCTGGGGACGAAGGAGGAGAGGAGAGGTTCTGGTGAGGCCCAGAGGCCGTCTGGCGGCTGATGAACAATGTATGACCCCGAGGTTGGGCTGTCTCTGGTTCCTTGTGCTGATGTGTGTTTCTCTGCGCGTGCACGTGGGGGGGAGGGGGGGGTGTAGTCGCCGCCGTCACGATTCCACGTTTTTAGGCTTGTTTTCCGGTTTGGGCCTTTTTCCGGGTTTTAGGGCGGCGATGGCTCAGCGGTGGTTGTCCGCGGGGTGTCTTGCTGGACAAGTTTTTTTATTCGACGGGAAGCGACGGCGGTTAATCTACTTTTACCCCGAAGTGGAGCACCCCTAGGCCGAGGAACATGATGACGAAGCCCGCCGTGAAGATGGGTAGCAGCCCGAACATGTCCGCGATGTACGCCGCCACGATGGGCGCCACCACCCCCACTATGCTCTGCGGCAGGAAGCTGATGGCGAACCCCATGCCCATCTGCCTCGGGGGGCTCAGCTTCGCGGTCAGCGACGCCGTGGCGGGCATCCCCAGTATCCCGAAGAAGCTGTAGACTAGGTAGAGGGCCATGAAGGGGAGCACGCCTTCGGTGAGGAACGCTGCTATGTAGAACAGGTAGCTGGTGCCCAGCGCCAGCACAGCCCACCGTTTGTCGCCCAGCCGGCTCGCCATGTATCCGCCGATGGGGGACGCTGCTAGGCCGAGGAAGCTGCTGGCCCCGAACATGATGCCCAGCTCCGTGACGCCCCAGCCGCGGGCGTCGGCCAGGTATATGCTGAGGAATGTGCCGATCATGGTTAGGGCGAACTGGCGGATGCCGGAGGCGGAGAGGTACATGATGAAGTCCCTGTTCAGCAGGGTCGTCACCTCGCCCTCAGCCGGCTCACCGTTCCCGTTCTCCCTGCCGGCGCCCTGCATGTCCTTGAGGAAGAACATGAGTACCAGGCCGAGGGTGATGGGCGCCACCCAGAAGAGGTAGACCTGCCTCCACTGGAACGCGAGGTACCCCATGAGCACCGTTATGCTCAGCGGCCCAAGCGCTACGCCGAAGGTGCCGCCGGCGTTCAGGAACCCCATGGCCTTGCTCCTGTCATCGCCCTCCACCATCCTCGCGGTGTAGCTGTGGCTGGGCGGGTGGTAGAACGTGCTTGTAAGCGTCATCAATGTAAGGGCCACGATGTACATGGCTGGGTTGACCGTGAACCCTGCGACCAGCGCGCCGAGCGCAGCCATGACGACGCTCAGAGCCACCAGCCTCCTGGCACCGTACCTGTCGCTCATCCAACCCACGGGGACCGTGAACAGTACCTGGGCCAGCGGCGGTATGGCGCCGATGACCCCTATCTCAAGGTTACTCAAGACGAACTCATCGCGGAGCTCCACGATCATTGTGCTGTTCATGTTACCGGCGGCGTGGATGAGCGCGTGCGCCGCCACCATGGCTAAAAGACCGAAGCTGAACAGGTCTCTCCTCTTCCCCAAAATAATCAAAGATAGTACTCACCATGTTTTTAATAAGACTTCATAGAGACAACGTCTCCCAGTAGTGAGATCGCTATGAGTAACTTCTCCCCCCGTTCACTCTCGCCTGACTGAAAGATGGACCTAGCACACCAGTTAAATCCAACCTAAAAAAGGTACGGAAGATACCAAACGTATTACTTATAATACCGGCTACCCATCCATCACACATGGTAGAAGTAGTCTCC
This sequence comes from Bathyarchaeia archaeon, assembly GCA_036396185.1. Classification (GTDB taxonomy): domain Archaea; phylum Thermoproteota; class Bathyarchaeia; order TCS64; family TCS64; genus RBG-16-57-9. Next base: position 10,027 of record DASWLJ010000109.1, read on the forward strand.
GCCAAGGTCGACGATGATACCCGCCGCAGGATGAGGAGCCTCCCAGACATCAACTGGAGCGAGGTCATTCGCCAAGCCATCCTCAACAAGATCGAGGAAGAGGAGGCCCGGCGCGTTCAGGTCGACAGGGAGAAGATTGAGAAGGCTGCTAAGGAGACCGACGCCCTAAGGACGCCCTCCAAGCCCGGCTGGGACAGCACGGAGGAGATCCGGAGATGGCGCGAAGCCCGAAGGTAGCCGTCGTCGACGCCTCCGTCGTGGTCAAGTGGTTCAAAGACGAGGACCACACACACCGGGCTCTCGCCCTCAGGGACGACTGGGTCGCGGGCAGGGTCGCCCTCCACACAGTGGAGCTACTACTCTACGAGGTCCTCAACGCCCTCAGGTACGCCCCAGCCCAGACCAGCGAGACCATGAGGAGGGCCGCCATCAACCTCTGCGACTACCCCTTCCGCTTCCTCCCCGTCGCCGAGATAGCTGAGAGGACCGCCGAGAACGCCCTCAGGTACGGCATCAGTGTCTACGACGCGTCCTACCTCAGCGCCGGAGAGGAGCTCGGAGCCCCCGTCTATACCGCCGATGAGAAGCTGATCGCTAAGGTCGGTGGGGATACCCTACGCAACATCGCAGAGTACACGATCATCGACTAGACCTATATTTCCTGGAGCGTATAGCCGCAGGCAACAGCCATGAAGGCCAGTGTAAAGGCTTAAGAAAACGGGATCAGGTGACGGTGGAGCGGTCGTCCTTGAACCTGAGGTGCTCGCCGCCGTCTATGACCGCCTTCAGGTGCTCAGCCACCATCCAGACGTCGTGGTAGCTCACGTAGAGTGGTATGGGCGCCAGCCTGATGATGTTGGGGGGCCTGAAGTCCGGTATCACCCCCCGCGCTATGAGCGCTTGGTTGATCCTCCAAGCGTCCCTGTGCGTCACGCCCACGTGGCCGCCGCGTCTCTCGGCCTCGCGGGGCGTAGCCACCCCGTAGTTGTAGGGCTCCCGGCTCAGCGTCTCGTCGATGAAGTGCATCAGGTACCCGGTTATCTTGAGGCTCTTCTCGCGGATGTTGCCGATGCCGGCCTCGCGGATCATGCGTAGGCTGCCCTCGATGGGCGCCGCGCTCAGCATCGTTGTCGTCCCTATCTGCCACGCGGAGGCCGTCCTGGCCGGGTCGAACTCGTTCCTCATCTCGAACATGGTGCTCCTGTCGTTGCCGAACCAGCCCGCCATCCCGGGCATCCTGCCGAAGTGTTTCTTGTTCACGTAGAGGCTGCCGGTGCTCCCCGGGCCCCCGTTCACGTACTTGTAGTTGCACCAGAACGCGAAGTCAGCTCCCCACTCGCTGAGCCTGTGGGGGACCACGCCGACGCTGTGGCTGCAGTCGAACCCGATGACGATGCCCTTCTTGTGGGCCTCCCGGGTGAGCCGCGCCATGTCGAGGAGCTGGCCGCTACGGTAGTAGACGCTGGGCAGGAGCGCCAGCTGGACCTCGTCCGTCATGGTCTCAACGATGTCGTCCTCCTCGACGATCAGCCCGTCCCTGCTCTTGACGAGGACCAGGTCCTCGTCGGGGTCGCCGCCCCTGAGCCTGACCTGGGCGCTCAGCGCGTACAGGTCGCTGGGGAAGTTCAGCTCATCCGCCAGTATCTTACGTTTCTTCCCTTTCGGCTTGTAGAAGGTGGAGACCAGGGCGTGTAGGTTGACTGTGGTGCCGCCTGAGACCACCAGCTCGTCGGGCTCGGCCCCCACCAGGGGCGCCTGAAGCTCTCCGAGGCGCTCGGC
>DASWLJ010000110.1:0-4425 GCA_036396185.1 Bathyarchaeia archaeon
TCTCCTTGTAGATGCTGACAGCCTGGTCGTTGATGTGCTTTGGCATGGTGATGGCCTCGTTGATGCCGAAGAAGGTCTTGTAGAGCTCGTCCTCCCGGCCCTGTGCCTCGTCAAGGAACCGTTTCTCGAATTCCTCCACCAGTGGGCTCCTGTCGCCGTTCTTCCAGGCCAGGTAGAAGCCGAAGAGCTGCTCGTCGCGGCCTCTGCCCGTCAGCGCGTAGGTCTGAACGTTGCTACCGCCGAAGAGGCTGAAGTAGTCCCTCATGTCCATGGTGAGCATGTTCCTGGTGAGGCCCACCAGCTTGGGGTCGAAGCCCGACGCCTTGATGAGGAGGTACATCTTGCAGCAGACGGCGCAGTCCATGCACCACCTGGTGTCCCTGCCCGCCTCGGTCTCCACAAAGCAGCTCATGTGGTACTTGGCCACCTCTGGGTACCGCTTGTAGAGGGTGTAGACCACGGCGATGTCGTTCAGCGGCTCTATGACGCTCATGGTGCGTACACCGCCCCCCGTCATCTGCCTGGTCATGCTGTCTATCTGGGTGGTCCAGATGTGGCACTGGTCGTAGGCAGGGTAGCAGACGTAGCCCTCCCTATCGTAGTAGTGCTCGCCGCAGCTCTGCTCGTTGCCGAACAGGACGTATTTGGCTCCGAACTTGTGGGCTATGGGCAGAAGCATCATGGCGTACTGGGTGCTCTGGAGGCCCCAGCCGATCTCGGTCTTGCCGACCCCCAGCCTAGGGCCGTCGCGGAGGTGGCCCGTCGTGTGCTCGATCTTCTGGAGCTCCACGCCGAACTCCTTCTGGAAATCCTTTGCCAGCACGTCCTTGTGCTTCTCCTCGTAGAGGAGCACGGGCTCAACTATGTAGCTGGCCTGGGGGTGCAGACCCAGCTCTCTGCACACGGCCCACGTGAGGAGGCTGTCCTTGCCGAAGCTCAGGCTCACGATGGCGCTGTCATCATGGCTCTCCTCCTTGTACGTGGGGAAGTTGATGTCGTTGTCCTTGAACTTGATCTTCAGGTTCATGAACTCCTTGAGCAGCTCCGACGTGTACGTTCCATCGACATCGGCGCAGCTTGGGAGGTCCATCACCATGTTCTGGAAGAACTGGGTCTGGAAGAAGGGCGGAGACGTGTTGTACCTTATCTCGCCCTTCCTGAATGTTAGGGGAAGGTGGACGGTCTCGGCGTACACCAGGTTCTCGAAGAGGATATCCTTCGCTTCCTGCGGGTAACCCTGCCAAATCTCGTCAGGGTAGTTTACCACGTACCTCGAGCCCCGGAAGAATATCTCAAAGCCGGTGGCCGTCTGCCTCGCGTTTATTATGATACTAGACACGCGATTTCTACCTGTGGATAGGTTCCGTTTCCAAATCGTTATATGGTGAAACATATTTTTTACTATTTCGATTCAGGGTAGAGAAGCCACCTTGTTCACAAAAGAGTTTAAAGAGCATGGTATAGGGGGGACCATTATTACACGTTCCAGAAATCTCGAGAAATTGCTAGATTTTAGTAAACTTTACCTAAAATTTGAGGGCGGAAATCCCACGGGGACGATGAAGGACAGGGCCAGCTACGCCACCCTGAAAAACGCCCACGAGAAGGGCTTCAACACCATCGCCGTGGCGTCCTGCGGCAACTTCGGGGCCAGCATAGTCCACCTGAGCAAGGTTTTCGGGATCACACCCCACGTCTACATCCCTGAAAGCTACCACACCCCCAGGATAGCGGAGATGGAGCGACAGGGAGGGGTCATCCACAGGGCGCCCGGCACATACGAGGAGCTCGTGGAGCAGAGCGGAAGAGAGGCCGGGGAGCAGGGATGGTACAATGGCAACCCCGGCACCCCCGAGAACTCGGAGGTCAGCCTACGCGCCTACGAGACCATAGCCTACGAGATAGTAGACCGGCTAGAGTACGCCCCAGACGCCGTGTCCGTGTCCGTGAGCAACGGCACATGCTTCTCAGGGGTCCACCAGGGCTTCAAGACGCTCAGGCGGAGAGGTGAAACCGATAAGGTGCCCGTGATGGTGGCGGCCAGCACCGAGGGAGGAAACCCAGTGGTCACGAGCTTCCAGGAGGGACGCAGAAAGATCAGGGACCTGGACCCCAAGGAGATCGTCGAGACGGAGCACAACGAGCCCATCGTCAACTGGAAGAGCCTTGACGGCCAGCGCGCCCTAGACGCCCTCTGGGACAGCAACGGCTACGCTTCCCTCATCAGCGACGAAGTCATGGTGACTTTCAGCACCCTGCTTGAGAAGGAGGAGGGCTTATCCGTGCTCCCAGCGTCCGCGGCGAGCCTAGCGTCCCTCGCCGAGTACGCCAAGACCAAGGCGACGCCCAAGATGAGCGCCTTCGTGGCTGTGCTCACGGCTCGAAGATACTAGTGGGCAGAGTTTATTTTCAGCCCCAGCCCTATGACACCCATGAGACCCAGCGTCTTCGACGGCCTGCACCCGCGCATCAGGTCAGGGCTGGAGACGCTGGGTATAGCCGAGCCCACGCCCCCCCAGGAGAAGGTCATGGAGCCGATCCTCAGAGGCGAGAACGTCCTATTGGTCGCGCCCACGGCCAGCGGTAAGACGGAGGCGGCCCTGCTCCCCGTCTTCCACATGTTCCTCGAAGCTGAACCCGTGAAGGGGATCAGCATCATCTACGTCACGCCCCTCAGGGCGCTGAACCGGGACATCCACAGGCGGATGATGTTCTGGGCCGACCACCTGGGCATCACCGTGCAGGTCCGGCACAGCGACACCAGTCAGAGGGAGAGGCGGCAGCAGAGCCGGAGGCCGCCCCAGATGCTCATAACGACGCCTGAGACCCTTCAGGCCATCCTGCCCACCAAGTCCATGAGGCGGCACCTGGAGTCCGTGAGGTGGCTCATAGTGGACGAGATACATGATCTGGCTGGAAGCAAGAGGGGGGCCCAGCTCACCGTGGGCATGGAGAGGCTGGAGGAGGTGGCCAGGTTCCAGAGGATTGGGCTCAGCGCCACGGTGGGCAACTCCGGGGAGGTGGCCAGGTTCCTGGGCGGCGTCCACCCTGTGACGGCCGCAGAGGTGGAGGTGGACAAGAGCTACTTGTACAACGTGGAGTACCCCCAGCCCACGGAGGCCGACTACGACCTAGCCGACGAGCTGGATACGAGCCCCAAGGCTGCGTCCAGGCTCAGCAGGATAAGGCAGCTTGTCCAGAGCCATAACAGCACCCTCATCTTTGTGCAGGGGAGAGGGCAGGCCGAGAGCCTGGGCTTCAAGCTGAAGCAGCTGGAGAAGAGCATCGAGGTCCACCACGGGAGCCTGAGCAGGGAGCAGAGGCACAGGGTGGAGGACGAGTTCAAGGCCGGGGAGCTTAAGGCCATAGTCTGCACCAGCACGCTCCAGCTGGGCATCGACGTGGGCGAGGTGGACCTATGCATCCAGTACCAGAGCCCCCGCCAGGTCTCGGCGCTCATCCAGCGGGTGGGCCGCGCGGGCCACAGGATCAGCAGGCTCAGCGAAGGCGTCACGATACCCGCCTACGGGGAGGACGCCCTAGAGAGCCTGGTGGCCTCCGAGATGGCTCGACGGAAGCAGCTGGAGCCCACGCTGATCCATGTGAAGCCGCTGGACGTACTCACCCACCAGCTCGTGGGGCTCACCCTGAGCCACGAGGACGACGTAGATCAGGGTGAGGCGCTTAGGCTGGTGAGCAGAGCTTACCCGTTCCAGGGGCTGACCTTGGGGGAGCTGGACGGGCTGACCACGTTCATGCACAAGATAGGGGTGATAGTGAAGATGGGTGAAAAACTTGGGAAGACCGGGAAAGGTAGAAGGTACTACTACGAGAACCTGGGGATGATCAACGACGAGCGGCGCTACCCCTTCATCAACGCCGTCACAGACGAGGTGGTGGGCACAGTGGGCGACGAGTTCTGGAGCCTCCGCGCCCGCGTCGGCCTCAACGTCATCCTCCGCGGCCGAGTCTGGCGCATCCTCCAGATAGACGAGGAGCGGGGCGTCCTCCACGCCTTACCCAGCACGGACCCGCTGGGAGCCCTGCCGGGCTGGGACGGGGAGCTCATACCCGTCACACGCGAGATAGCGGAGGAGGGTGGGAGACTGAGGGGGCAGGTGACCGACGCCTCAAAGGCTCAGAGCCTCACTGAGCTCGCGGGCTCCATGGACGCCGACGAGAGCAGCCTCCGGGAGATAGCCGACGAGTCTGAGGCCCACCTCAAGTCGGGGGTGCCTCTGCCGAGCCCCGACAACATCATCCTCGAAGCCTTCGACAGGTACCTGATCATCCACAGCACCCGGGGAGAGAACCTGAACAGGACCCTGGGGGCCGTCTTGGACGCCGCCCTCAGCCAGCGTGACCTCGTGTACAACTGGTGGAACGACCCCTACAGGGTGCTTGTGGAGACCCCCCACAAGCTGG
>DASWLJ010000111.1:0-2160 GCA_036396185.1 Bathyarchaeia archaeon
AGGTGGGCATCTGGTAGCTGATGGCCTCCACGGCCCCAGGCGCCGCGTCCCTTATGGTCTGCCTCATCTTCCGGAGGATGGCCTGGACGTCCTTCGGGAAGGTCTCGATGTACTCGTCAATGGTCTCGTACTGTCCTCTCATACTTGGCTCTCTTTAACCCCGGTTTATAAAGTTAAATTTAGACCTAAGGCTATAATGTATTTCTACATTACCCTGCATAGCAGTACATCTTTACATGGAAAATGTCTATGCGGACATAAACGCGCATTTTTGAGCCTTTTTAAGCAAGGATAGAGTAAGGTTCTCGATGGATGTTGAATAAAACAGGCTCAAAACGTCTGGCCAGGGTCGCGTCGTTCTCGATCTTTTACCTGGCAGTCGCCTATCTTGTACCCCTTCAGCAGGGAACGCCAACCGTCGGATACATGCTCGGGGCCCTAATCACGGGTCTACTGTATGGGACCGTACTCCTATACATGGAAAGTCGGCTCCATGTCAGCAGGGTCAGGAGAATACTTATCGTTGCCGCTCCAGTTTACGCCATCCAGTTCCTTAACCCCGTGCTAGAAGGCTACTTCTTCACGACACGCCTCAATTCGCCCGCGACGCTTCTCGGTGCAATAATATTCGGCTTCATACTGGTACTAGCCTATTCCGTTGCCGCGTCCCTCATCTTCCCACCTGAGGCTTCTTTGGCGGAGCTCAATGAGGACCATGAGGAACTAAATTTCCGGGAGCTCCCGAACCTGCTCAAGATGATTCTAGCTGCCTTGTCCTGGCCACTCATCTACTTCGTATTCGGTCTAATCATTTCCCCTATAGTCTCACCGTATTATAGCGATCCACAGTCACCATACTACCTCGTCCTACCCGGCCTCGGCACAATCCTGATGGTTCAGGTTCTCCGTGGGTTTATCTATGTGTTCTCGCTACTCCCGCTTCTATCTAGCCTGCGCCTTAACGCGAGGAGCATGCTTCTCACTCTGACCGGCCTGATGTACATCGGCGGAGGGCTGGCAATTTTCGTTGTAGTTGAAACGTTCCCCTTAACCTTGAGGGTCGTCCATGGATTGGAGATATTCGCTGATTCGCTGGTGTTCAGCGCGGTAGTAACCTATCTTCTAAACATGCTCCGCCCGCGCTGACTATGCCTCATCTCTACTAAAGTGCGAGTTTGAACAGTATCCTTTGTTCTATCCTCTAACTAGGTTGAGTAAACCAATATCCTCAGCCATCTGCCTGGCCTCGGATATCTCCTCTGCCTTGAGCCTTCTGCTGAGCTCCGGCTTCTCCCTGGCCCGCCACTCTGGGTGGTATTGGAACATGAGGTTGACGCGGGTCATCGGCCCCAGGTTATCATGTATCCACTGGAGTATGGGCCGGGTGCAGCACTGGTTGTGGCCGGGCAGCACGAGCACCCGGATGATGAGCTCTCCGTGCTTCTTCGCCGCCAGGTGGTTCCTGGTGGCCGCCTCCCAGTACCCGGGGGCGCCGCTGATCTCCTCCGCGCACCCATTATTCCCGTATTTGAAGTCTAAGAGGTACACGTCTATGAACCCGGCCAGCAGCCTCGCCGTCTCCTCCGAGTAGTAGCTGTTGCTGTTCCACACCGTCGCCACGTTCAGGTCCACGTTGCCCATGGTCTCCAGCCAGTGCCACGTCACCGGCGTCGGGTCCCCGCCCACCATGTTGATGTTCCTGCAGCCCTGCGCCGCCAGCTCCCGCACCTGAAGAGACATGAGCTCTGGGGCGACGCTGGTGCCGCTGCCCCCCCACTGGCTGATGTCCCAGTTCTGGCAGTGGACGCACCTGATGGTGCAGCCCCCCGTGAATACTGTGCCGGAGGGAACCAGCTCCGGCTCCTCACCCATGTGGGGGAACGACGAGAAGAGGCTGAAGTTGCGGCCCGCCCCGCAGTACCCCTTCTCACCGTGGAGCCTGTCGGAGCCGCAACGGCGCACGCAGAAACCGCACCGCTGCATCATCCTGTGGGCCAGGAGCGTCTTCAGGGACATGAGGCTGGGCTCAACGGGCTTAGGCTTCTTTCCCTTGGCGTCGAAGTCGGCCTCTAAAGCCTTGTACTGGTCCATGAGGCCGCCGTGGAGCATCCAGAGGGCGTCCGTCTCGTCCCTGCGGCTGTACTTGGCCGTTATAGCCTT
>DASWLJ010000112.1:0-5977 GCA_036396185.1 Bathyarchaeia archaeon
CCCTGACCTTCATACCCCGTAAATGGGCCGGGGAATTAAATAAAGCCGTGGTTACCCGTGAACCACGATCGAGACTGCCCTCGTGAATAGGGACACCGGGCGGAGGCCGTTTAGATGATCATAAAGGTCTCCTATGGGAGCCCGGGCTCGTACTCCTCCAGCTCACCCTTGGCGAGGTCCACGACGATCTTGGCCAGCATTATCGGCGGCTGGCCCCTGAGCCTCAGATTGTAGGTCACCACGTACTTGTCATCCCTGAGAGGGTAAGGCATGGCCCCGACGACCTACAGGGAGACCAGGTCTTCCCCGTGGAGCTCCGCTATGGCCTGTGAAAGGACCTTCGTTAGCTGCTCGATTGGCTTATCCATATCATCATATTGGTGAGCATCAATACTGTTTAACTTTTCCCTCATTTATTGATCAACATCAATTTATATCTATATGGTAACGCCATTATAGTTTATCATGTTTTTTGTAGTCGTTACTACAATAATATTATCCGTTCACGTACAACACACAGTTGTTAACAACATGTTTAACAGTGGAATACTTATTAGCAATTAGTTACTGTAATATAGAACAGTGATATAGGTTACTACAGGTGTAGTCCGATGACAGAGCAGCATGTGAGAGAGGGCGCCCTTCAAGAGGCGTACAGGTGGACACTATGAGCCCCGAGCATTTCAAGGTACTGAACTTCCTCCTAACCTGGCTCATGATGATGGCGCCCATGATAAAGTGGTGGGCCAAGAACGTGTTTGCGAGGTAGCTCACCTAGGCTTACAGATTATCTCCCTGATCTTCGTGTCGAAGAACCTGTGAGTGTTGGCTGGCAGCAGAACGACGGCTGAGTCGGCTCCCCCGCCGCTCCCGCCGACCGCGACGCACTCCTCGTCGGTCCTGATGAGGCCCGCGTCCGACGCCATGCACGCCACCTCGCACCCCACCTTCACCCCCTGGCTGAGGAGGCGGAGGGTGTGGGCTATGATCTCGTCCACCTGGATGGAGCCGAACTTGTTCTTCACGGCCCTGCCGAGGCCGCCGAAGGCGTGGAGGTGGTAGAAGACCTTGGCGCCGTTCTCCTCCATCCTCTTCAGGTTGGCGGGGTCCATCCTTGCCACGTTGGGCTCGGTGAACCCCATCATCCCGGCTGAGACCACAAGGTTGTGGCCCTTGAAGACCTCTGAGGCCAGGGCTCCCGTGTAGCCCGTGTAGCTGGCAACTATGATGTTCTTGATACCGAGCTGGTCGGCTCGCCTCTTGGCCAGCCTCAGAGTCTCCTCTGTGTTCTCCTTACCGGGTTTATCGAAGTAGACCGTCTCCCACTTCTGGTTCATGGGTATAATGAATGTTTCAGGGGATAAAAACGGTGGGGCTCAGCCCCATGGGATCACTATGTACTTCATGAGCTCCTCGCTGCCGAGGCCCTGAACCTCGCCCCATGCGAGTCCGACGAGGTTGTCCTTCTCTATCTCGCTGTAGACCAGGAACGCCAGTATCACGTTGAACCCGTACTCGTCTCCCGCCCTCGCCTTACTTACGGTCTCGTACTTGCCCTTCCGTACCATTGCGCGCACCAGGGCGATGTCACCGGTCTTTATGGGCTCCATTACGCCCCTGTAGGGCTCCTTGAGGCCATCTATGGCCTTGCCCATGCTCTCCGCGTCTATGACGTTCTGGAGGTCGCTGAACTCTACGTAGTAGGTCACAGGGAATATCTCCTCAAGGTCAACGTCTTTTGTTCCGCGGCGCTTGAGGGCCACCAGTATGTTCTCGACGTCCGTCTCGAACTTCGCCAGGCTGTCCACTATGTGCTGGTTCTTCTTGGGCAGCCCCTTCCCCAGGCTGAGGGTTCTTGAGGCGTAGATGTGGTTGAGGGCCAGCTCCAGGGGCCAGAGGGCGTCGTACTCCTTGTACAGATCGAGTTTATTGTACAGCTCGCCGTAGGGTGTGCCCTTCAGCTTGGCCACGGCGTCCTCCAGGCTCCCCGCCTGTATCAGCGGGTCGTAGCTGTCTATCAGGTAGGGCGCGATGGGTATGAGGGACTCCCTTATCTGCTCCTCCGTGGACTCGGTGAACTTGCCCCTGATGATGCGCTTCAGGTTCACCACCTCGAACCTCAGGTCGAAGTAGGCTCGGAGGAAGTCACCCATCTTGGTGGGGGTGATGGCGACGATGCTCTCTATGCGCTCGACGAACTTCTGTATGAAGACCTTCTCCAGGCTGAGGGCCAGCTTGTCGTCCATCTTGGCCTCCACCTCGCCGTAGGGCGTCTCCCTGAGCCTCGCCAGGAACTCCGTTATGCCGGGGGCCTCCGCCAGCACCCTCATCTGGTCCTTGTCGAGGAGGTCCGAGATGCGTGCGTGGGTCCTGAGGACCACGTAGTCGATCCCCAGCTTCATCTTCTGGATTTCTTTGCACCTCCTATGAGCTTCGTCCTGACCAGCTCCTCCATGCTCTCCTCGTCCAGCTTGTCCTCTATGAACTTGATGACCGCCTTCATGTCCGGGATCACGAAGTTCTCCAAGGCGTTCACCTTCCGGTTCGTGGTGCCCAGCTCCTGGGCGATCCGCTCAACACGCTCCTCGAACTCGGCCAGGTGAATGAGCTCCTCGATTATCTCGAAAACCTGCTGCGCAGCGTACGCCAGGGTTATGTCCAGCTCCGCGGCTATCTCCGGCTTATCCTTGACCCTCACAGACGGGTAGACCACGCCCATGACGCTGCGCGGTAGCACCTCCAAGGTTAACGGCTTCCTGATGGCCCGCACTTGGCTCTTCACCTCGGTCGGCCCCAGGCTCAAGTAAGCCGCGGTCAACGCGCTGTAAGCCTCATGAAGGTTCTTCAGCAGAAGGATGCGTCGGCCACGGAGCACGTCAAGAGACTCGGTAAGCTGCTTGGCCAGCTGGTCGCGCTTGAGTTTCAGGAACTCGGTGCCGCGCTCCACGACCTGGATGCGAGTCTTGGTCTCCATCAAGTAGCCCTTAGTGGGCCGGACACCGGATGCAGCGGACATGCTTACGCTTCACTCTTGTGCTTGGGGTGGTACTTCTTGATGTAGGCCTCGCGGACCCTGATGAGGTCCTCCTCGGGGAGGTCCGCCAGCAGGTCCCAGGCCAGGTCCAGGGTCTGCTGGATGGTCCTGTTCTCGTAGATGCCCTGGTGGACGAACTCCCTCTCGAACCTGTCAGCGAAGCTGAGCCACTGGCGCTCACGCTCAGATAGGCCCACGGTTCCCACGATGCGGACGAGGCCGCGGGCTCTTGTCCCCTCGGCGTAGGCCATGTAGAGCTGGTTGCTTACATCCTGGTGATCCTCGCGGGTGGTCTCCCTGCCGATGCCGTCCTTCATGAGCCTGCTGAGGCTGGGGAGGACGTTCATGGGCGGGTAGATGCCTCTGAGGCTGAGCTCCCTCTGGATGATGAGCTGACCCTCGGTGATGTATCCCGTGAGGTCCGGGATGGGGTGAGTGATGTCGCCGGCCGGCATCGATAGGATGGGCATCAGGGTGACACTGCCAGGCCTGCCCTTGATGCGGCCGGCGCGCTCGTATATTGTGGCCAAGTCGCTGTACAGGTACCCGGGGTACCCCTTCCTGGTGGGTATCTCCTCGCGGGCGATGCTGATGGCGCGCAACGCCTCCGCGTAGTTGGTCATGTCCGTGAGTATGACCAGCACGTGCATCCCCAGGTCGAAGGCCAGGTACTCGGCGATGGTCTGGGCTATGCGGGGCGTGACGATGCGCTCGATGGGTGGGTCGTCGGCCAGGTTGAGGATCATGACGCTCTTGTTTAATGCGCCTGTCTTCTCGAACTCTTCCCTGAAGTACGCGGCCTCCTCGTTCTTGATGCCCATGGCCCCGAAGACGATGGCGAACTCGGACTCGGCCCCTGGGATGGTGGCCTGCCTAGCGATCTGGGCGGCCAGCTGGTTGTGGGGCATCCCCGACTCGCTGAATATGGGGAGCTTCTGGCCTCGGACTAGGCTGTTCATGCCGTCTATGTTGCTGATGCCCGTCTGGATGAACTCCCTGGGGACCTCCCTGGCGGCGGGGTTGATGACGCCGCCGTTGACGTCGCGGCGCTCCTTGCCTATGATCTGCGGCATCTTGTCCAGGGGCTGGAAGCTTCCGCTGAAGACCCTGCCGATGAGGTCCTCCGAGACGGGTATCCTGAGGACGTCCCCAGTGAAGCTGATCTTGGTGCTGATGTCCAGGCCCGCGGTCTCCCCGAAGCACTGGACCATGGCCCAGTCCCTACTCACGTCCAGGACGCTCCCCTGGACCATCTCGCCGCTGGGCCTCTCGATGAGGACGATCTCGTCGAAGGCCACGTCCCTGATCCTCTGCACCATGAGGATGGGGCCCTTGATCTCCGTGGTTGTCTTGTATACTATGCGCGCTAGCTTGCTCACTGCTTGTTCACCTCGTACTGGGCCTTGAGCGCCCTAATCTCCTCCATCATCAGGCCCCTGGCCTGGTCGATGGGTTGTGTGCCCTCCCGCTCCTTGAGCCTCATGATCTCCCTTACGACGTCCAGTTCCCGGACCTTGTCGATGGGGATACCCGACTCGGTCAGGGGCCTAGTCATGTTGTAGAACTCCGTGAAGAGGGACAGCAGCTTCACCTGCTTCTCGGGGGCGCAGAACGTGTCCACCTCGTGGTACGCGCTCTGCACAAGGAATCCCTCCCTGAGCATCTCGGCCACCAGCAGCACAAGCCTCTGGTCGTCGGGCAGCGCCTTCTCGCCTATTATGCGCGCCGTCTCCTCGATCTCCGCGGCCTCCTCTAGCAACCTGAGCGCGAGGCTTCTCGTGTCCTCCCACTTGGGCTCGTACTGGCTCCACCACCTGGCCGCAACGGTCAGGTACCTTGTGAAGCTCCTCAGCCAGTTGATGGCCGGGAAGTGGCGCCTGTACGCGAGTTGGCTGTCCAGAGCCCAGAACGTGCCGATGAACCTGAGCGTTGTGGTGGTCACAGGCTCAGAGTAGTCTCCGCCGGGGGGCGAAACGGCCCCCATAAGGGTGAGGCTGCCGTACTTCTCCTCGGTGCCTATGAGTTGGACTCTGCCCGCGCGCTCGTATATCTCCGCGATCCTGTCGGCCAGGTAGGCGGGGAACCCGGCCTCGGCGGGTATCTCCTCCAGGCGGCCCGAGATGTCACGCAGGGCCTCGGCCCACCTTGAGGTCGAGTCGGCCATGATGGCCACGTCGTACCCCATGTCCCTGAAGTACTCGCCTATGGTGATGCCCATGTAGATGCTGGCCTCGCGGGCGGACACCGCCATGTTGCTGACGTTGGCCACGATGATGGTGCGCTCGATGAGCTTCCTGCCGCTGCGGGGATCCTTGATCTCGGGGAACTGGTCGACCACGTCCGCCATCTCGTTGCCGCGCTCGCCACAGCCGATGTACACGATTATGTCGGCGTCGCTCCACTTGGCGATCTGTTGAAGCGTGACCGTCTTGCCGGTGCCGAAGCCCCCTGGGACCGCTGACGCGCCTCCCTTGGCGCAGGGGAAGAACGTGTCGATGACCCTCTGCCCGGTGATGAGGGGTGCGTTCAACGCCATCCTCTCCTTGATGGGCCTGCTCCGCCTGACGGGCCAAGTCTGCATCATCGTGAGCTCCACCTCCTGGCCGGCCTCGGTCTCGAGGACGCCGACGGTTTCCGTGACCGTGTACGTCCCCGCCCTGATGGACTTGACCGTCCCGGCCAGGGTCGGCGGCACCATGACCCTGTGGACGAAGGTCTCCGTCTCCTGGACGGTGCCTATGACGTCGCCGCCTGTGACCTTGGCGCCGGGCTTCACGGTGGGCTTGAACTCCCACTTCTTCTCCCTGTTGAGGGGAGCTATGTTGGTGCCCCTCGTGATGAATGGGCCCGTCATGTCCCAGAGCTCTATCTCCGAGCGCTCAATGCCGTCCACGATCTTGCCCATGAGCCCCGGGCCCAGCTCAGCAACCAGGGGTGTGCCGA
>DASWLJ010000113.1:0-3305 GCA_036396185.1 Bathyarchaeia archaeon
AGCTCCTTGATCTCCACGGCCGAGTGCTGGGTGTCGAAGAGGATGAAGTCGAACCCGGACTCAGCCAGGAAATCCACGGGGCTCGTCAGCCCTCCAGTCGTCCCTATGGCGGTCTTACCCGCCTTCAGCATATCCTTAACAGCGTTCATGGGTTAAACCTCTAGAGCCTCCGATATCTATTATAATTTTTCATAAGCTCTCGGGAAGATCAACTAAAGTATGGCTCACCTGTTCATCATAGGATCAGCCACCATGCACGACCAACGAAGAAACATGATCACACACGCAGCCTTAGTCAGATGGCTGGAGCTGTGGGGCGATCAAGCCGACCATACCGCCCTGCAAGGCATCTATGACGACCTGGCGAAACGGTACGGCGAGCCCCACAGGCACTACCACGACCTCCGCCACGTATCCCGGTGCCTCCAAGAGCTCACCGAGGCCCGCGGCCACGCCGACCACCCCCTCGAAGTTGAACTAGCCATATGGTTCCACGACGCCGTCTATGACCCCAGGCGCAGCGACAACGAGGAGGCGAGCGCCAGATACGCACAAAAAACCCTCAGCAGGCTCATCCATGAGGAGCCCCTTGAGCGAGTCACTAGCCTGATCCTGGCAACAAAACACTCCGAGCCACCCGGGAACAACGACGAGAGGCTCATCGCGGACATCGACCTCGCCATACTGGGCAGGCCCACCAAGGAGTACCAGGAGTACGAGGACGGGATCAGACAGGAGTACGGCTGGGTGCCGGAGGACAGGTTCAAGGCCGGGAGAGCCGAGGTGCTGGCACGGTTCCTCGCGAGGGAGCGCATCTACCACACAGACCACTTCAGGGAGAAATACGAGGAGAACGCGAGGGCCAACCTCAGCCACTCCATCTCGATGCTAGCCTAATAGGAAGTATATGTCATCAACAAGACTAGAATGTATTCTAGTAAACTCCTAAAAGTCTTATAGACGCAGGCATAGAAATCTAGCTAAACCATATTAGGGCTGGAGGGGCTCGGTTTGGATGCTAGTTTCAAGGTGAGGACCAATTCGTCGACTCGTTCAATGCACCTGTTCATCATTATTTCCTTAGTACTGTTCTCTCCTAACACCCTTCCCAACGTCGTTTCAGCTTTGGCGTCACCTCAGGAGCCCGTCTATCTCATCAGGTACGTGGTAAACACCACCTCGGACTGGTGCGACGTGACGCTGGACGGCCCAATGCCATTCGCGTGCAACGCATCGATACAGTCGGGAGAGCAAGCCCCCAACCTAAGGTACTCATACGGATCCGGGCACATCTGGATCGCAAAACAGCAATACGACCAGACGCCCGTGTCCATGGATTGCCAGGTCCTGGCCCTCACGGGAAGTGTGGACGGGCTGATCAGCATCGATAGCGGTGCCCTGGGCGAAACGACCATCGACATCTATTATTATTCGGGCTCGTGGGCAATGGTGTCATCGATCACACACCTCGGCCTATACGAGAGAGAGGACTTCACCGTGGATTACAGCACGGTCTACGCGTCGCCGTTTGGCTCAGCCGAGGTGGAACCCGTCCCGCCGTCACTCAAGAACACGGTCTACGCCTTCTACTATCCCTGGTACACCGTACAGGAAGGTCCCGGCGGTGCTACGGCGTGGGGAAGGGGTCCACCCCACGAGCCCCTCATGGGTCACTACAGCAGCTACGATGAGCGAGCCATAGAAGCCCACATCCTGATGGCGAAGGCCGCCGGCATAGACGGCTTCCTCTCAAGCTGGGGAGGACTAGGCTTCATGGAGGAGGAAATACTCCCCAAGATTCTCAGCATCGCGGAACGCCTCAACTTCAAGATCACGATCTACTACGAGTCCCAACGCGGCGCCTATCAGCTGACGCCGCAGGAGATCGTTGACGAACTCGATTACATCGTCCGCACCTACTCTGCCAGTGACGCCTTCCTCAAGGTGGACGGCGTACCGGTGATCTTCATCTACGCGATAAATGCGTACGAAAGAAGCGCATCCTTCTGGAGAGAGGTAACCGAGAATCTCGAAACCAGCGTGGGGCAAATCTTTCTGGTGGGCGACCTAACCGAGGAGAAGCACTCCAGCTACTTCGACGGCATTCACTGGTACCCCGTATTCACCTTGGAAAGCGCCCAAGACGTCTACGACAGATACACGAATCACATGGGCGTCGGCGCAAAGAACATCGGTTGGAATGAAGCCGTCGAGCTGATTCAGCAGGGCGAGACCCTGCCACTGAGGCAGAGGTACCTCGCCTTCACCGTCGGACCCGGCTACGACATGAGGAACCTCGGGTACCCAGACTACATGGATAGGAGGGACGGGCAGACGTACACGGAGTACTGGCAGGAGGCCCTCTCCTGCGATCCCGACGGCGTCCTCATAACGAGCTGGAACGAGTGGTGGGAGGGCACCGAGATAGAACCCAGTACGGAACATGGATTTAGCTACGTCAACCTCACCGGCCGCTACACCTCCCTATACAAAGGGGCGGCGCCACAAACAGCCTCACCCAGCCTGATCATCAGCTCGGACCTAGGAAGCGCCATACGCTCCGGGACGAGGAACGCTTTATTCCACATAACGAACACCTCGCCGGACGGTCCAGCCGTGTGCGTCAACATGACATTATCGCTCGGCGAAGGGTTGCGTCTCACCGACTCGAGCCACGATACCTTCGAGTCCTACGTCGAGGCAGCCCGCCCACAGAGGTACAGCGTCCTCATACCGTTACTGAGGCCGCTCGAGGAGATCCCCGTAGACATCACGTTCACGGCGTCAGCCGGCCCAAGAAGCCTGAGCGTGGCTGCATGGGGGTTCAGCGCGTCGGGCGAGCCGGCGCAAGCCGGATTGAGCCGCCAAGTCCAGGTCATCGATGACCGAGTGATTGTGAGCCTCGAGCCAAACACGCCCAGACTCGATGCAGGCTCGACGGCGCAGATAACCATAAGCGCCTACTACGAGTATGACGGCGAGCCCCTCTCAGGTGAAGTGCACCTCAACGACACGCTGACGAAGGGCTCCACAGGAAGCTATGCCTATACAGCGGAGAGCGTCTCAGACGAACTGTACGGGCTAACAGGGTTCTCGTCCAACACGGTTACGGTTATCTTCGACCGGATAATCTCAGGGCAAACCGCAGAAACACTCCGCCCTGGAACGATAACAGTCAACGTGGCTCTAACGTACGAGTCAGACGAGTCGCCTGTGGACGACGCCGAGGTCACCGTGAACGGGCTCACAGCGACCGAGGAGAGCCAAGGCAACTATCAGGCAGCCGTCACCACCTGGAGCCCACT
>DASWLJ010000114.1:0-1898 GCA_036396185.1 Bathyarchaeia archaeon
AATTACTATGAAGTGGACGCTGCTGAACGTAGCTGGGTGGCCGGGCTCCCACAGGGCTACACGTTGCGCATGGTCGACAGGGGCTTATTGTCCATGGGCCTGAAGAACACTGACCGCGTGATCGACGAGATGAGGTCCGAGCGGCCCACGGTTGAGGAGTTCATGGAGAAGAGCTTCGGCTTCTGCGCCGTGGCGGGCGGAGAGATAGCCTGCTGGTGTATGTCAGAGTATAACACGGGTTCTAGATTCGAGATCGGCATCGAGACAGCGGAAGAACATAGGCGTAGAGGTCTAGCCCTGCAGACGGCGAAGGCCACCATAGGCTACGGGGCGACCCAAGGCTACAGGTTTGTCGGGTGGCACTGCTGGACCGATAACGTGGCGTCCAATGAACTGGCTCGGGCGCTGGGCTTCAGCCACGTGTGCGAGTACCCCGCCATCGTACTGAGGAGAGCCACGTCAGCCTCTTGACGTGATGGTGTACGGCGCCTCAGGTTCACAAATTTAAGCTGTTTACCCTAGTGGAATCAGCGATGAAAATGTTCGCCCCGCGGCAGTTTTTTCAGGTCCGAGGACAACAATGTGCGGTGGGCTGCATGTCACTCAGATTCGTGAAGGATGAGGTGGTCTCCGGGAGGGGCATGGTCACCGCGTCCACGCCCGAGGCCGCCGGCGCCGGGCTGAGGACGCTCAAGCTGGGCGGAAACGCATTCGACGCGGCTGTAGCCGTCGGCTTCTGCAACACAGTGCTGGAGCCGTACCTAGCCTGCCTCGGAGGGCTCGGCTTCATGGTGGCCTACAGCGCGGAGGAGGACAGGGTGGTCTCCCTGGACTTCAACACACGGGCGCCGAGGGAGGCCACCCCGGACATGTTCAAGGTGGTCGGTGGCTCAGCGGCGGGCGGAACCCGCGTCTTCGAGGTGGAGGGCAGAGAGAACAGCGTAGGAGGGAAGGCCGTCACGGTGCCGGCCACGTGCGCCGGGTTCATTAAGGCGCACGAGACTTACGGCTCCTTGCCGCTCAAGGAGGTCGTGGCGCCCGCCGCCAAGCTCGCGAGAGAAGGCTTCAGCCTGGGCTGGGACCAAGCCCTGGTCCTGGGAACCCTAGCCAGGGAGGCGATGAGGTGCCCGGCCATTGACAACATCTGGAGCCCCGGCGAGTTCCCGGCTGCACCTGGGACAAGGGTCATTCAGCCCGATCTGGCTAAACTGTTGGTCAGGATCGGCGAGCAGGGACGGAGCGCCATCTATGAGGGAGAGGTTGCGCGGAGGGTGGAGGAGGCCGTGGCCTCAGCGAGTGGGGTTCTGGACGCCGAGGACCTCGCCGCCTACGAGCCGAAGCTAGGTGAACCGATCAGCGTCAGGTACAGAGGCTACGAGGTCTCCACCACGAACACACCCAGTGGCGGAGTAACCATGCTTGAGGCGCTCAAGGTTTTGGAGAGGTTTGACCTATCGTCCATGGGCCACAACTCAGGTGAGTATCTCCACGTACTGGTGGAGGCTTCCCGCCACGCCTTCGCGGACAGGTACAGCCTCCTGGGTGACTGGGAGCACGCCGACGTGCCGCTTGGCGGCTTGCTCAGTGACTCCTACGCTGACGCGTTGAGCAGCCAGGTGGACCTGCACCACACGTACTTCGACAACATCGGGATGGAGCCGTGGGTCAGGTACCTTGGAGCCCCCGTCCACTCACCCCAAAAGCCTGGCTCAGGGCACGGGGAGACCACCCACCTCAACGTCGTGGACAGCGAGGGAAACGCTGTGGCATGTACCCATACACCCGGCTTCCAGGTGGGATTGGTTCCGCCGGGTACTGGCCTCTACCTCTCAGCAGCCATGGGCTGGTTCGTGCCGAAGCCCGGCTACCCCAACAGCGTAGCCCCGTGGAAGAGGCCG
>DASWLJ010000115.1:0-5021 GCA_036396185.1 Bathyarchaeia archaeon
TGACCAGGGCGACGGCACAGAGGAGGATGAAGGAGTTGGCCTGGGGAAACAGGATGCATGCCAGGGCCGACATGATCATGCTCCCAACGATTATCGGCTTCCTGCCGAGGAGGTCGATGCCATAGCCGACGGGTATCGTCAGGATCATGTTCATGACGGTGATGCAGCTGAGCATCATCCCGATGCCCGCCGGGTCGAGGCCGACGACGATGTCAGCGTAGAGAGGGAGTGTCGTCTGCCTGACACCAGACATGAGGAAGAAGCTCATGAAGCTCGCGGCTGCGGCGAACATGAACCCCTTGTTGACCAGCAGCCTCTTGACGATGCCCTTAGGGAGGCTCAGGCCGCCGTGGCGGCTCTTCGCCTCTCCCGGCTCCTTGATGAAGAAGTAGCTGAGGAGCATGCTGATCAATCCGGCGACGGTGTAGAAGTAGAAGTTCGCCCTCAGCCCCCAGGACTCGGCTATGATGCCGCCTATCGTCGGGCCGGCCGCCTGACCGATGAGGGTGAAGCTCTGGAAATAGCCCAGAACCCGCCCCCTCTCCTCAGGCTTCAGTATGTCCGCGAGGAGGGTGGTCCTGCTCGTCATCCACAAGCTCGACCCGAAGCCCTGGAAGAAGCGGTAGACTAGGAAGAGCCAGAAGTTGTCCGCCGTCGCGCTCAGGAAGGCGAAGACGGAGAGGATGGCGCAGCCCACGACCATGAGTGGCTTCCTACCAAAGTGGTCCGCGAGAATCCCCGCCGGGAAGTCCATCACGAGCCTGCCGACCGCGTAGATGCTGATGGCGAGGCTCACCAGGGCGAAGCTCACCCCGAAGGAGGTGGCGTATATGGCAAGGACCGGCGAGACTATGCCCATACCGACGAAGATGAAGAAGCTGGGGACGTAGATGGATAGGATGTCGCTAGTTCTCGACCTGTCGATCATTCGAGCCCCTTCGAACCGAAATCATATCACAGCCACACAGCCGGGATAAAAGGTTAACCGCGTCCTTCGGTCTATCGTGAACGACGTCGGCTTTCAACCAGCGTCGCCTGTAGCCTTGCCCTTGTTGAACCTCGTCTTTATGATCTCCTTGGCGAATATCGCCAGCATGAAGGCGTTGACGAGGAGTGCACCGCTCATCACGTAGAACGGCGTCCTAAGGTCGGTGTAGTCGGCTATAGAGCTGAGGACGACTGGGCCGAGCATCGAGCCGATGTCGTTCGCCAGCCTGTAGACGCCCATGGCGAGGCCCCTCCGCTCGTTGGGGGTGGCGTCGACGGCGAGTGACTGCGGCGCCTGCCCCGCGCCCGCGGAGGCGAGGCCGAGGACCACGGCGGCGAGGCTCATCCCCCAGTAGTCGTTGGCGTAGACGAAGCTCAGGTTGGCCACCGCCATTATGGCTATGTTCCAGATGATCACGGGCTTCCTGCCGAGGAGGTCTATGGCGTAGCCCATGGGGACCGTGATGAGGAGGTTGGTGAGGGTCGCGTAGCTGAGGATGTTGCCGACGGCCATCTCGTCCATCCCCAGCTCCTCGACGGCGTAGAGGGGGATCATGTTTGAGCGGATGCCGCTCCTCTGGAAGGTGACGGTGAAGATGGCGAAGCATGCCATGGCGAAGGTGGAGTTCCTCATGAGCCTCATGGCGTCCCCCAGCGAGAAGAGGTCGCCGCCCGTAACTTTCTTGGTGACGCCCTTGGGCTCGAAGATGAGGAAGAAGGTCAGGACGATGGTGAGGACGCCGCTGGCGGCGTAGAAGTAGAAGGGGGCGGTCAGCCCGTAGTAGGTGGCCGCCCAGCCGCCGAAGGTGGGCCCAGCGGACTGGCCTATGAGCATGAAGGCCTGGAAGTAGCCCATGATGCGGCCCCTCTCCTCGGGCCTCAGTATGTCGGCGAGCAGCGTCATCCTGCTGGTCATCCACATGCTCGACCCGACGCCCTGGAGGAACCTGAAGAGCAGGAACCATGTGAAGTTGGGTGCGTTAGCGTTCGCGAGGGCCATGGCCGTAGTGATCACGCAGCCGGCCAGCATGATGGGGCGGCGGCCGACCCTGTCAGCGGCGATACCCACGGGCACGTCGGCGACGAACCTGCCGAAGGCGTAGATGGTGATGGCGAGGCTGGCGACGGCGAAGCTCACCTGGAAGCTCTTGGCGTAGATGGGGAGAATGGGGCTGACTATGCTCATGCCCACGGTGTTGAAGAAGCTCGGCACGTAGATGCTGAGGACATCCATGGCGACCGAGCGCTTGGCGGAGCCCGAATCACCCATCAGGGAAGAGAACAGCCGTGGTGTTATAAGCCTATCAGGCTAGGGCGCTCTGAGGGCTAGCCGCCGCGGAAGCGGCGGAGCGCCCTGACGGCTCGGAGGGTCACCCACTTCGAGGGCCGCCCCTTCTCCTCGATGTCGGCCCACATCTTTCCATTGAAGGTGTTGCTCAGGAGCCAGCGCCCATCTGTCCCTTGGGCTCTCAGCACGAGGTCGATTGAGTCCTGCATCCGCTCGTCGCGGACACCGAGGCGCGTCAGCGTGTCGAGCACTTCGAGCACATCCGACTGGTAGAACAGCGGGAACCCGAACTTCTTCCACCCCGCCTTGTCCTTCCTGCTACCGTCCGGGTTCCGCAGGTAACGGTATATGCCGTTCTCTAGGATGTTCTCCACCTCGCGATCTATAAGGGCCCTGATCTCCGGGGTCCGGCTCTTCTCGGGCATGGTACTGAGGGCCTTGAGCACCTTCGTGGCCCCCATGTAGCAGTTTACCGGGAAGACGGCGTCCCTGTTGAGGGGGTAGCTCCTGCACTTCCACCCGGCGTTCTCGGCGTCGTGGTATCCTAGGATGAAGTCCAGTAGCTTTTCTGTGCGGGGGTCGTCCAGGTATCCGAAGTGGATTAGGTAGTGGAGTACGTTGCCGTCGATGCAGCAGCCGTCCTTCACGACGCTGGCCCGGCCCTGCTCTGTCTTGGGAAGCACGATGAGGAAGTGGCCGCTGAGCCTCTGGAACCTGTATAGGTGCTCCACGGCCCTCTCGATGGCCGGCGTCCTGGAGGCCCCCAGCTCGGCCAGTATGAGGAGCTGGTGGGTCGTGGCCCTGTACTTGGGGAGGTACATGTCGTCGGCCTTGCACCAGTGGCCTCCGGGCTCCTGAGCCGCGAGGATGGCCTTCACGGGCTCCGACGCCATGATGGACTTCTGAGCCTTTACCATGTCAGGGTCGTTGGGCTTCCTGTCGAGGACATCCAGTAGGGTCCAGTACCTTACGCTGGGGTTGGAGGGCTCCAGGAGCCACGCTGTGGGATCAACCTTCAGCTCTCTGAGCCAAGCCATGTTTTAACCTGGGGGAGGGGCGCCTTTAACTGTTCGGGATGAGGGCCACTGCCCTCACCGGGCACCCTGTACCGTCCTTAATCTTGAGGGGTAGACCGATGAAGAAGGCGCCTCTGGGGGGCAGCGACCCGAGGTTGCAAGCGTTCTCCAGTATGAGGACCCCTGCGGGTAGCAGCACCCTGTGGGCGTGCTCCTCGGGGTCGGCGTCGCTGTCGATGGTCGGCGTGTCCGCGCCCACCAGCTTCACGCCCCGGTCCACCAGGAGCCTGGCGGCCTCCTCCGAGAGGCCCGGGTTGTCGTGCAGGTAGGGTTGGTGCTCGACGCCGTGGCTGGTGGTCCAGCGCCGCTCCCAGCCGTAGTTAAACAGGACGATGTCGCCCTTGGCTATCCTGCCGCTTCGCTTCTCCCAGTCCCTGATCTCCTGGGCTGAGACGAACTCCCTCTCCTTCTTGTTGGTCATGTCCAAGATGCAGAGGGGCCCCATCCAGCTCTCAGGGGGGAGCTTGTCGATGGTGGGGCCGTCCACGCCGCCCAGGTGGATTGGAGCGTCCACGTGGGTTCCGGCGTGCTCGAAGACCAGAAACATGTACGTATTGAAGGCGTCT
Source organism: Bathyarchaeia archaeon (assembly GCA_036396185.1). Taxonomy (GTDB): domain Archaea; phylum Thermoproteota; class Bathyarchaeia; order TCS64; family TCS64; genus RBG-16-57-9. The sequence continues at coordinate 3,918 of DASWLJ010000115.1, forward strand.
CCCCTCTCGTGGCTCTTCCACGGGATGTGGCCGTAGGGCACCTGTGGGCGGGGCATCCCATCCTCGAAGATGTGGCTCAAATCCACGACCCTGCACTCCTTGAGGAGGTCGAATGTGTGGCTCATGGAGGAGAATTGTCGGGACTCGGGATAAGATTATTGGAGGCCCTCAACGTAGGATGCCAGCCGCTTTAGGCCCTCCTCCAGTACGCCTGGGGCCGAGCCCGTGTTGATTCGGAGGTGGCTGTCCACGCCGAAGAAGCTGCCCGGGCTGAGGAGCAGCCCTTTATCCCTGAGTAGCCCCCTGCACAGCTCCTCGGAGCCCACGCCCAGGTTGTAGCTGGGGAATCCTGTGAAACCGGCTTCGGGCCTCCTCCACCTGAAAACGTCTCCGTGGCTCTTCACCCAGGCGTCCATGGTTTTCAGGTTCGCCTCGCTTATCTCCAGGTTCCTCTTAACTAGCTGGCTCCTCTTCGCGAGGAGGGCGGAGGCCATGTACTCGCCTATGCCCGAGTGCCCCAGGGTCGTGTAGTCCTTCATCTCCCAGCAGCGCCGGATGAGGCCCGGGTCGCCTATGATCCACCCTATCCTGGGGCTGGTGGCGCCTAGCTTGGATATGCTGCCTGTCGTTATGCCATTCTCGTAGCTAGGGTATGGGGTCAGCGCCGGCTTGCCTGTCAGCTCCGAGCCTCTGAGGGCGTTGTCGCAGTGGAGCCAGGCGCAGGCGTCCTCGGCGACATCGACGATGGAGTTCAACTCGGCTTTGGAGAGGACAGCCCCCGTAGGGTTGTTGGGGTTGTCCAGGAAGACGACCCTCGTTCCCTTAGCGACCCTTTCTTTGAACTCCTCAAGGTTCGGCCTCCACTGGTTCTCCTCAACCAACTGGAACTCGGACACCGTGCAGCCTAATGCTTCAGCGAAGCGGGTGGTCTGCTCGTACTGGGGGTTCTCGGTGACGTATCGGTCGCCCCGCTCCAGGAGCGTCAGGTTAAGGATGAGGTTCGCCTCACTCGTCCCCGAGGTTATAAGGACGTTCTCAGCTTCGACGCCGTACCACTCGGCCACCAGCCCCTTGAACTCATCCGAGCCATCCGTCCTCCCGTAC
>DASWLJ010000116.1:0-8760 GCA_036396185.1 Bathyarchaeia archaeon
CTCGCCGCCAAGGCCCGTGACGAAGTTCATCACGGGCACCTTCACGCCGGTGTTGTAGAGCGCCGCCTTCACGTCCTGGAAAGCCATGCCCCCTCCTGTGCCGTGGAGCACTGCCCTGTCCAGGACGCCGATGGCGCCTACGTTCTCGGCCAGCTCCTTCAGCTCCTGGTTGGGGAAGGGGCGCATGTACCTTAGCTTCAGGAGCCCTATCTTCTCGCCCTCCTTCCTCAGCTTGTCCACGGCGCGCCTCGCGGCGGTGGTCATGCTGCCCATGGCGACGAGGACGCTGTCAGCGTCCTCGGTGCGATAATTCTCGACGAGGCCCCCGTAGCTGCGGCCGAAGGTCTCCCCGAAGCTCTTGTCCACCTCGGCTATGACCTTCTTGGAGTCCTCCAGGACCTCCTCGTGGAGCCTCCTGTAGGTGGTGTGGAGCTGGGAAGGCAGGCTGGTGGTGGGCCACGCCTTGCTGACGGTGGGGTCGAAGGGGTAGGGCGCCTTGTAGGGTGGGAGCCACTCGTCCACCTCCTTAATGTCGGGGAGGTAGACGCGCTCCTGGCTGTAGCTGAGGTAGAAGCCGTCCAAGCTGGTCATTGTGGGCAGGAGCACCCGGTAGTCCTCGGCGACCTTGTAGTCCATGAGGATCATGTCGAGGCACTCCTGGTTGGTCTCGGCGAAGTTGACGAGCCAGCCCAGGTTCATCTCGGGCATGATGTCGCTGTAGTCCGGTCCCAGGGCCCAGTACCAGCCCAGGGTCCTGTTGGCGACGGCCATCACCACGGGCGTCCTGAAGCTGCTAGCCTGTGCGACCACCTCGTGCATGTAGGCGAGGCCCTGGCTGCAGGTGGCCGTGAATGTCCTGGCCCCTGCGAGGGACGCGCCCACGGCGACCCCCATGCAGCTGTGCTCTCCCTCGGTGTGCACGTACTCGGCGTCGAGCTCGCCGTTGGCCACGAAGTCGGCCAGGTACTCGATGATGGTGGTCTGGGGCGTGATGGGGTAAGCTGAGACGACCTCGACCCGGGCCAGCCTCACGCCGTGGGCTATGGCCTTGTTACCGGGTATCACGTCGAATTCCTGCGGCATCTAGGCTTCCTCCTGCCTCATCTCTATGGCCTTCTGCGGGCACTCGTTGGCGCAGACGCCGCAGCCCTTGCAGAACCTGTAGTCTATCTCGGGCTTCTTGTCGCCGCGGAGCTTGATGGCCGCCTCCGGGCAGTAAGAGACGCAGAGGCCGCATGCGACGCACTTCTCGTAGTCGATCACGGGCTTGAGCACCCGCCAGTTGGCGACGTACCTTCCGCCCTTCCTCGACACGTCGTTGAGCAGCATGCCCTTGATCACCGCTTTGTCCTGAACCATTTTCATCACTTCCCGTAGTCCTTTACCGTGGCCCGGTCGTACCCGGCCTGGGCCGCCCTCTTGTTGGGCTCCGCCAGCTTGGGCGGGAACCGCTTGTCGATGGCCTTGAATATGCTCTCCATCTTCAGGATCCCCGTCGTCTTGGCGAAGGTGCCGAGCATCACGGTGTTGGGTATGGGTCGGCCGATGAGCTCCACCGCGATCCCTGTGGCGTCCACCACGCCGATGCGTCGTATGTTCTTCTTGAATATGGCCTTGGCCTCGTCGGTGGTCCTCGTTGTGTTATAGATGATGACCCCCCTCTCCTTGAGGCCCTGGGTCACGTCCATGGCCTCGGGCATGGGTGGGTCCAGCACCAGGAGATACTCCGGGTTGTATATCATGGAGCGGGTGGCCTCGTCCTCGGTCCCTATCTGGGCGAATGCCAGGACCGGCGCCCCACGTCTGGCGCTCCCGTACATGGGGAATGCCCTGCAGAACTTGTCCTCGTAGCTGGCGGCGATGGCTATCAGCTCGCCGCAGGCCACCACTCCCTGGCCGCCCATGCCGTGAAGCCTAATCTCATCTACCATCAGTTATTCCTCAACAACACGATGTCGCTCTGGCGGGGCAATGCGCGCGGAACGGTGTTGCCCTCATCAAAGCAACTCTTATGGAATAACTTTATTCCAGTATTAACTCTTCGGTTTTTCCTGAAACAATGTAATTAGAGTATTTACGGCGCCAGCTTCGCGTATGATGGGCCCACCCCGTAGACGCCCAAAAAATGATATACACATGCCCGGCTCTATCAGGTGTGACTAGATTGAATCCCGACAAGTTCTACTCAAAGCTGGGTGCATCCTTCCAGCCGGGCGTCCTCACCACGGTGGTGCTGGCCGCCGAGGAGCTGAGGCGGCAAGGAAAGAGGATCATCGGCCTCACCGGCGGCATGTACGACGAGGAGAGCTTCCCGTGGAGGGAGGTGCGCCAGATATTCATGGACGCATCGGAGCAGGACTGGAGGGTCATGCTCCAGTACGGCAGCACGGCTGGCCTGATGCCTCTCCGCGAGGAGCTGGCCAAGTTCATGAAGGGCCACGGGATAAACGCCAACCCCTACAAGGAGATCATCGTAACCACGGGTAGTCAGGAGGCCCTGGACCTGGTGACGAGGATATTCATCGAGAAGGGTGACGTCGTCGTGGTCGGGGCCCCCACCTACCTTTCCGCCCTCTCAGCCTTCAAGACCAACGACCCGGATCTCAGGACGGCTACCGTGGACGACGATGGCATGAACCCCGAGGCGCTGGAGAAGACCATCAAGCAGGTGGAGAAGGAGGGCAAGCACGTGAAGCTCGTCTACGTGATCCCCAGCTTCCAGAATCCCACAGGCACAATGATGCCTGTGGAGCGCCGCAAGAAGATACTGGCCCTTGCGAAGAAGCACGATTTCCTGATACTGGAGGATAACCCATACGGGTACATCAGCTTCGAGGGCCCCATGCCGACGCCCATCAAGGGCCTGGACGACGAGGGCCGCGTCATGTACACCAGTACCTTCAGCAAGATAGTGAGCCCAGGAATGAGGATAGGGTGGCTCGTCGCCCATGGGGACTTCATAGCCAAGATGGTGGAGGCAAAGAGTAACATCAGCATCAGCAACAGCCTCATAGACCAGTACGCGGCCGCCAAGCTGTTCCAGCAGGGCGTCGTCTCGAAGCAGATCGAGAAGATGACCAAGGTCTACAGGAAGAAGAGGGACGTGATGTTGGAGACCATGGCGGCCAGCTTCCCCAAGGAGGCGAAGTGGAACCACCCCAAGGGGGGCCTCTTCCTCTGGGTCACGCTGCCTAAACGAGTGAACGCGACGGAACTCCTCATGGAGTCCATCAAGCGGGGCGTGGCGTACATCCCGGGAAGCAACTTCTACACGACGGACACACACAACCACATACGGCTCAACTACAGTCACCCCAGCATACAGGACATAGCTGAGGGCGTCCAGATACTAGGCCGGCTCCTCAAGGAGCGGGTCTAGACCCATCTTCTTTAACCAATATATGTAGTAATCATCCCGTTCTACGGCCTATAATGCTTATAATTCAACCGGTTCACCATGAAAATGCCTTGAGTCCACGAAGATCAAGCTTCCAGATAGCTGTAGATGTGTTAACGGTCATTAACGAGGGAGAGTCCAGACCGACACGCATCATGTATGCGTCCAATCTCTCGTGGAACACGCTGAGGAGCACCTTAGACCTGCTGGTGAACAAGGGCTACGCCGAGGAGGGGTCGGACTTCCAAACGAGGAGCAAGCAGTACAATATAACCCAGTCAGGGATGAACGTCCTCAAGTACTACGACCGTCTAGAGGACCTGGTGAAAGTCGAGCCCAGAGTTTAACCTACACTCTCTTCACCGGAGCTTCAACAGCAACGTCTACCAACGTGTTCAAATACACAGGGATCTCTTCACCCTAAATCTTATACCCCCCGGCATCGAAATCATGGTGCCCCGAGGTCCCCCATGAGTCTAAACGAGCGGGAGGTCCTGTTCCTCCGTACCCTAGGCAGCTTCGCCCACGGTCACGTCGGCAAGGACACACTCAGGTCCAAGCTATTAGAGCAGGGAATGGATGAACAGGAGTTCAAGACGGTGAAGAAGAAGCTCCTATACTCCGGTGTGATAGGGATCGTCTACGGCAACATCACTTTAGAGGACGCAGGTGTCCTGAAGCGCATCACGGAGGGTCGTGAAGGCGAAACCGTTCCTAAGGAACCAGATAAGGAATAGGCGTAGACCAGTTCAATCACAAGTAATAGAGCGGTTGAAACCACTTCATTGGACGATAGGATGAATAAAAAAATCGAGTCTAGTAGTCGACGGGGATGGTCTGCATGAGCTCGAAGAGTCTGAGGAACGCCTTGCTGTACCTAATGATGGCGCTCATGTTGCCCTTGAACTGCAGCATACGCGTCATTATGGCGTTGCTTCCGTCCACCTCGCCCTTGTTCACCTGCACCCAGACGCTGTAGGGGCCCTCCAGGGTGAAGTCCGTTTTCTCGCCCGCCCCTAGCTTCTTGACCTCCGTGATCTTTCCGTCCACGAACTTGACGTAGATGGCGGGAAGCTCGGGCTTGTCCGTGGCCCTGTAGGTGAACGTGGCGTTGAACATCTTGGTCTTTATGCCGAACTCCTCGTCGGCGTTGGCGACCTCCTGACACTTCTTCCAGTAGTTCAGGCTTAGATACTTCATGTTATGCACCTGATTGTCAATGAAACTGCCTGAACGGTTTAAATAACTTACTCTTACAGAGAAGCGGGCAGTAATTACAAGCCTTACTGGGGCACCCAGCCCTTAAAACACGCGGACCCACCTGTTTTATACTCACCCGCCCAATATCAGAGGATACGAGATGAAGAACCTCCTCAAGGAGAAGCTGAACAGGGGCGACGCTGTCATCGGCACCTTCATCGAGATGGGCCACCCCGACGTAACCGAGATACTCAGCCCCATGGGCTTCGACTGGCTCCTCATCGACGGGGAGCACAGCCCCATGGGCTTCGAGACCATGGAGAGGATGATGCAGAGCATGAGCGGCTCCGAGTGCACCCCCATGGTGAGGCCCCAGTGGAACGACCCCGTTATAATCAAGCGCGTCCTGGACATCGGCGCCCACGGCATACTGGTGCCCTGGGTGAACACCCGGGAGGAGGCCGAGGCCGCCGTCAAGGCGTGCAGGTATCCTCCCGAGGGAATCAGGGGCTGGGGGCCCAGGAGGGCGTCCCGCAGGGACCCGGACTACAGGGAGACGGCCAACGCTGAGGTGATGGTCACGGTCCAGGTGGAGACCAGGAAGAGCCTGGACAACCTGGACAAGATAATGGGGGTGGAGGGCGTTGACGCATGCTACGTCGGGCCGTGGGACCTGAGCAACAACCTGGGCTTCAGCGTGCCCCCCAAGTACGGTAACCCCAAGTTCATAGAGGCCCTGGACCACGTCATCAAGGTGGCCGAGGACCACGGTAAACCCGCGGGGCTGTACTGCAACGTGGACAACGTGGCCTGGGCCATAGAGAAAGGCTTCAGGTACAACACCGTGGGCAGCGCAGACAGCTTCATGGAGGACGGGGCTAAAACCGCTTTGAAGAGGGCGGGGCGCTAGCCCCCCGGCCTCTGCTCTCCCAGGCTGACACCCTTCACGGGGTCAATGTAGACGGTTAAGCCTTCGCTGACTTGGACGTGCACAACGCAGTAGCCCTCAGGTATATGGTCCATGGACTCCACTGTGCCCCGGTCCAGCTGGCACCCGAAGGGCCCGTACTCCACGACCCTGATGCTCATCGCCTCATGTTCGGCAGTGTAGCGATATAAGATCGACTAACTAGGTTAGAGAGGGGAGGCTGGCGAACAAGGAAAGATGTTAAGTAAAAAAATGGCGGATCAATGTTTGAAGCTGAGGGAGGACCCAACCCTTAGGGATTACTCCTTCAGCTTCGCAAGCCTCTCGTTTACGTTCGCCAGCTGAGCCTCCAGGTGTTCCTTGACTTCCTCGAGCATCTGGACCTCTTCCTCTGCGGACATCACCTCGTGGCATCCGCAGTGGGCTCCGTGGCAGCCGTGGTGTCTATACATCATCTTCTCTGTCTCCGTCAGGCTGTGTCTCCGGGAAGTGCCGCCTGTAGTACTCCTCCATCTGGTCGAGGAATCGTTTCCTCCGCAGCATGTACTCCAGACCCGTCTTCAGGTGTCCTCTGCCTTCGTCGGTGATCTCGTAGATTCTGCGGGTCCGGCCCGCGTCGCTCTCCCCGTGGCTGGACCTGAGCAGCCCGTTCTCCTCCATCCTGTTCAGGATGGTGTATATGGAACCGGTCCTGAACCGGCCCTCCAGGACGAGGCCGCGCTCCTCCATCTCGGATATGAGTTGGTACCCGTGCATGTGCTCCTCGTTCAGTAGCAGCAGTAGCAGGAACTGTATCCAGCCCCTTTCGGGGAGGGGGTGGTGCCTGTGGTGGGCTTCGTGGCATCCTCCATGGCAGTCACACATACCTAACAGTGTTAAACATAACAGCGTTAAATATAAGGATTACCTAACAAAGTTAAGTATACAGGCCACGAAAACATCGCGAACCACCCGGCTCCTACAGTTTTATATAGGATCGGCCGCACCTTTTCATGAAACGTTCAGAGTTGAATCGACTTGGAAGCCAAAGAAGCGCTAGACAAGATACTCATGCCCAAGAGCGTAGCCGTCGTGGGAGCCAGCACGGACCCTTTCAAGTGGGGCTACATGCTCCTCAACGCCGTGAAGCAGAGCGGCTTTGAGGGCTCCATCTACCCCATCAATCCCAAGGCCGAGGAGATCCTGGGGCTCAAATGCTATGGGAACGTTAAGGACATCCCTGGGCCAGTGGACATGGCCCTGGTGGTGGTGCCAGCCAAGTTCGTTCCAGGCGTCTTCGGTGACCTCAAGGAGAAGGGCACCAAGGGCGCCGTGATCATCACAAGCGGCTTCAGCGAAGCTGGCGAGGAGGGCAGGAAGCTCATAGAGCAGACCCTCCAGGTGGCCAAGGGCAGCACCAGGTTCATAGGCCCCAACTGCATGGGCGTCACCAGCAGCAAGGCCAAGCTGAGCGCCCTCATGATACCGTTCCTCCACGAGAGCGGTGAGGTCAGCTTCATAAGCCAGAGCGGCGGCTACGGCCTTCAGCTCTACATACGCGCCTCGGCCATGGGCGTAGGCGTCGGCAAGTTCATCAGCAGCGGCAACGAGAGCGACCTGAAAGGCTACGAGTTCGTCAAGTACTTCGGCGAGGACCCCGAGACCAAGATCATCGCCATGTACATCGAGGGCCTCAAGGAGGGCCGCAAGTGGTTCGAGGTTGCTAAGCAGGTGTCCAAGAAGAAGCCCATTGTAGCCATCAAGGTGGGGGTCACCGAGGCCGGCAGCAAGGCCGCTGCAAGCCACACGGGCAGCATCGCAGGCAGCGACAAGGTCTACGACGCGGCCTTCAAGCAGGCCGGAGTAATAAGGGCCTACGACGCTGCTGAGATGTTCGACTACGTTAAAGGGCTCCTGTACTGCCCGCTGCCCCAGGGACCCAACATCGGGATCGTTAGCAACAGCGGAGGCGTGGCGGTGGAGACCGCGGACAGGCTCATCCAGAACGGGCTCTCCGTACCTACCCTGGACGAGAAGGCCCAGGAGGAGGTCAAGGTCCTCATCCCGGAGTTTGGGAACCCCAAGAACCCTGTGGACCTGACGGCCAGCCTCAACATGAACAGCTTCCTCAATGTCCCCGACGTTGTGCTGAAGCAGCCCAACATCCACGGGCTCATCACCATCAGCCTGGGCACGGCCATCATCAAGACCATGTTCCCGGACGTGGCCGACTCGGACCTGGCGGGAATGTACCAGTGGATCAACACGACGCTGCTGAAGACATACAAGAAGTACGACAAGCCGGTGATAGTAATCGACCCCTCGGCGGACGTGGCAGCGGAGTCAGCTAAGCTACTGGAGAGGGAGCGGGTCCCCGTCTACACGACGCCGGAGAGGGCCGCCGATGTCATGGGCGTCCTCTACAGGCGGAAGCTGTATCTGGACAAGGTTAAAGCCTAAAACCACTTTTCAATATTCCTTTTACCTACTAGACTTCTATTGTACTAGACTCGTCGTCCTCGAAGCAGCCCTTGATTCTCCGGGGGTCCACGTTGTCCTTTTGGAGCAGCTCAAGGTGCTTCTCCATCTTCATGGTGTTGTCCCTGATCACCTGAATCATCTGGCCAGACAGCTCCCCACGCTTCTCGGCCACGTGCGTAGCCTGGTTGATGAGTATGATCTGGTTCCTGATCTCCTGCTCCGCTATCCAGACCCCCTCCCTGACCCTCATCTGCTCCTGCAGCTGCATCTCGTACCTCATCCTCTCCTGCTCCCTGACGAAGAAGACCAGCAGGAAGACGCTGAACACCATGGTGGCGAACACGATCTGCTGCAGGTGGTAGGCCTGCATGAAGCCCAGGAACTCGGGGGTCCCCACGTACTCCAGGTAGCATGCGGCCAAGAAGGCCGCCAGGCTGAACACGTAGCCCACATATATGACCCTGTACTTGCTGAGGGCCGACTGGAGTGCTAAGCCGAACCTGTCCGGGTGAGCATTGACAGGGTCAACTGGTTCACTGGGGGCCGCCATACCGGGTATTGGGTCCCCCTCCTGGGGTTAAAGCAGGTGTGTGTAGGACGCCTTCACATCCATGGGCTAGGAGAGGACGCGCAGAATCAGCCGCCCGACGGCGTCGTTCAGCCCGTTCGCCACAGTGGACGCGCCCACGTCGCCTGCGGCCTCCCTCATGAACCCGTAGAAGACGCCGAGGGCCAGAGCGTGGACGCCGACCGCGAAGCTGAGATCGTAGAGGCC
>DASWLJ010000117.1:0-1882 GCA_036396185.1 Bathyarchaeia archaeon
CCGGACCTGGGGATCACGCCCATCTTCTTCCGCAACTTCTTCCACTGCAAGCGGTGCGGGGGCCCCCAGAACGATAAGATATGCCCGCACGGGGCCGAGGACCACGTCAACTACAGCGGCACCAAGATGAGGAGCCTCCTGCTGGAGGGGAAGAGGCCCGATGAGACGATGATGAGGCCCGAGGTGGTGGACGTGATCCTCCGCCACAAGGAGCCCTTCAACCCCTGAGCCTCACTATATTTATCAGCCGTCGGCCTCCATACTCTTCGGTTCAACATGGCTAACAAGATTAAGGCGTCTCACATACTGGTTGAGAAGCAGAGCCAGGCACTGAGGATACTTGAGGAGCTGAAGGGGGGAGCCGACTTCAGCGAACTAGCGAAGAAGCATAGCACGTGCCCCAGCGGTAAGAGGGGCGGCGACCTTGGGAGCTTCGGCAGGGGCCAGATGGTTAAGCCCTTCGAGGACGCCGCCTTCGCCCTGAACGTGGGTGAGACGGGCAAGGAGCCCGTGAGGACCCAGTTCGGCTACCACATCATCAAGAGAACCGGCTGAATGACCACAGCAGGGCTCTCAGGAGCTTCACCCGGTCCCGGGAGATGTCCCTGTATGCGTCACACTCCAGCCAGCACGTGGGGCACTCCAGCCGGCTTATCTTCTCCCGCGCCCTCTCAGCCTCCTCGGATGAGAGGATGCTTCTGAGGGGCGTCTCGAAGGCGTTCCCCAGTCTATGGTTCATGACTATGCACGGGTAAACGTCCCCGGCCGCGTCTATGAAGACGGACTCGTCGGCCGCCGAGCAGGCCAGCGTCCTGCCCCCGGCTATGAACTCCTTCACGCCCTGCAGATAGGCCAGATTTGTCAGGCTCTTGAATATTCCTTTCTCATTTTTCACGGCGTAGGCCATCTGTGCTACGACAGGCTCCATGTCCTCGCGGCTCATCTGCCTGTTCTCGCCCAAGTTCTGGTAGTAGTGCTCACTTATGTTGACGGGCCTGACGCTGAAGTCGGCCCCGTACCTGTATGACATCTTCTGCACTATGGGGGCCTGCTTGTAGTTGAGTGTAGTCAACGTGAATCCAGTGGATAGCTTGAGGCGTGGGTGCCGTTTCTTCAGCTCGGACAGCGCCTTAAGCGTGGCCATGGCCAGCTTGAAGCTGCCGTCTATACCCCTCTGTATGTCGTGGGATTCCCCCTCACCGTCCACGGACACGGTTACGCCTAGGTAGGGGTCATCAACGTTCAGGAGCATCTCTCGGGTCATCTCAGCGGTCCTCTCGGGCTGAAGCCCGTTGGTGGGTATCCAGATCATGCACTTGGGTAGGGCCTCCTGTACGGCTGCGACTATGGCGGGAAGGTCGTCCCTGAGGAACGGCTCACCGCCCGTGAGCTGTATGAACCTCAGGTGCCTGAGCGTGGGCCTGTTGTCATGGATGAACCGGGTGATCTTGTCTAGACCCGGGTCCGGCTGGGGGTCCATCTTCCATATGTTGCACGTGTTGCACCGGCCGTTGCACCTGTTGGTGACGGCGAGGTTGCTGATGGCGATCAGCGGCTTGCGCATCGACACAATATATGTGTATGCGCAGATAAAACTTGACCACCACCTATTTACGTGGAGCGCCGAAGGATCATTCACCACGAAGATAAAGGCGATGGACACCTGCACTTCTTCACCACCGACCTGGACGGGTCAATAGGCTTCTACGAGGCCCTACGGTTCACCCTCACCCGAAGGCACAGGCACGACAGCCAGGAGGCGGCCCAGCTTGAAGCCGGAGAGCTCACCGTGGACCTGAACAGGGCCGGGGCAGCTAACAACCCCAAGTACAGCCACTTCGCGGTCCAGGTGGACGACCTAGACGAGGACGCAGGGACACTG
>DASWLJ010000118.1:0-7906 GCA_036396185.1 Bathyarchaeia archaeon
GCCCTTAACTCCGTGATGAACGTCAAGGGAATAATATTCTCTGGGAGCCCTAGTAGCGTCAAGGCCAAAAACGCGCTGACCCTGGACCCCGCCCTACTGGAGTTGGACATCCCGGTGCTCGGCCTGTGCTACGGGCTACAGCTGCTAGCCGACATGTATGGAGGGGAGCTTGTTAAGGCTAGGGAGTACGGCGTAACCAAGGCGTACATCGACGAGCCGGTCGGTGTCTTGGAGGGGCTGGAAGCCTGCGAGCAGGTCTGGATGAGCCACGGAGACACCGTGTCTCAGGCGCCTCGGGGGTTCAGAGCCCTAGCCCACACCGACAGGGCGCCGGTGGCCGCCATGAAGCACGAGAAGAATCCGATCTACGGGCTTCAGTGGCACCCCGAGGTCGTCCACACCGAGCACGGGGCAGAGATGTTGAGAAACTTCGTGTTCAAGGTGTGCAAGTGTAAGCCCAACTGGCGGCCTCTGGACAGGGTGGAGGAGGCTGTCAAGGCCATCAGGTCCAAGGTGGGCGACGGCAAGGCGATCATAGCCCTGAGCGGGGGCGTGGACAGCAGCGTCGCGGCTGCGCTCGCAGGCATGGCTCTGGGTGAGAGGTTTGTGGCCGTCCACGTTGACCAGGGCCTCATGAGGATGAACGAGTCCGATGACGTAGAGAAAGCTTTCAGGGGCAGAGGCGTCAATCTGGTGGTGGTACACGCTAAGGAACGATTCCTGAGGAAGCTCCGCGGCGTAACCGACCCAGAGGAGAAGCGCAAGATAATCGGCGAGGAGTTCATAAGGGTCTTCGAGGACGAGGCGCGGAAGGTGGGGGCCGAGTACCTCATCCAGGGCACAATCTACCCCGACAGGATCGAGTCAGGGATCACCCGCAACAGCGACACCATCAAGACCCACCACAACGTGGGCGGCCTCCCACTCCAAATGGAGTTCAAAGCCGTTATAGACCCCCTCCAAGACCTCTACAAGGACGAGGTTCGGGCCCTGGGAGAGCGCCTCGGGCTGCCCAAGGAGCTCGTCTGGAGGCAGCCTTTCCCAGGCCCTGGATTGGCTGTCAGAGTCATGGGCCCCGTCACCGAGGAGAAGCTGGAGGCGCTGAGGAAGGCTGACTCAATAGTGGTGGAGGAGGTGGAGAGGCACCCGTTCAAGGAGCTTCTGTGGCAGTACTTCGCGGTACTCACAGACACCATGAGCACGGGCGTCAAGGGTGACGAGCGCGCATATGGCTGGACCATGGCTGTGAGGATCGTGGAGAGCGTCGACGCCATGACGGCTAGTTTCAGCAAGGCCCCCTGGGACGTCCTTGAACGCATCAGTAACAGGATCGGCAACGAGGTACCCGGGGTGACCCGGGTGGTCTACGACATAACCCATAAACCACCCAGCACCATAGAGTGGGAGTAGATGGTCTACACGTATCCAGAGGGGGGCCCCGCCGCGGACCTCCTCGTCGAAGCCAGCGGCAGGACACTGGGGGAAGCCTTCGCGAACCTGGCCCTTGGCATGTTCAACGCCGTGACACCTCTCAGCGGCATCGCCGAAGATGAGGAGTTCGTGGTCGAGGCCCAGGGGGACGACCTTGAGAGCCTCCTCTTCAACCTCATGGACGAGTTCCTCTACCTGAATGACGTGGAGTTCCTGGTGCCCAAGAGGATCGAGTTAAATGTGGACCAGAAACACTTCCACGCCGATGCTTTCTGCGTCGGGGAGAGGTTCAGCAGGGACACCCATGAGACGGGCATCGCAGTGAAGGCCGTCACCTACCACATGATGAGCATAAGACATGAGGACGAAGGGTGGCGCGTCAGGATGGTCTTCGACACCTAAGCTGTCCCGCTGTAAGGTCTGCCCCTCACCATGGACGCGGCTATCCCCGGTAGACATAGGAAGAAGAAGATGGCGAAGGTGAGGGTTATGCTCGACAGCAGATCCGGGTACAGCTCCGGGACTATCTGGTTCCCACCCAACTTGACGGCGAACATGGTCATGGCTATCCCGGTGCTGAGCATCTGCCCCGTCAGCCTCATGGTGCCCACCGTCGAGGAGGCCACACCGTAGTGCCGCCTGTCCACCGAGCCCATGATGGCGTTGGTGTTCGGCGATGAGAAAAGGGCTAAACCAACCCCGAGGAGAGCTAGGCTCCCAGCCACGTATATGAGGGACGTGTCACCGCCCATGAACATGAAGGGCACCAGGGACAGGGATGTGATGGCCATGCCCACGGTAGCGATCCTGTGCGGCTCGACACTGTCGCTGAACCTACCCGCCAACGGCGAGATGATGGCCTGAGTTATGGGCGAGGCCATCATGACGAGGCCGGCCTCTTGGGCGTTCAGGGCCTTGATGTACTGGAGGTACATGCTGAGGAGCAGCGTCATGGCGTAGGTGGCGCTGAAGTTGATGAGGGCCGCTAAGTTGCTGAAGCTGAAGGCTCTGTTGCTCCTGAACAGGTTCACGTCCAGTACAGGGTTCTCCGCTCGGCCCTCGATGTAGATGAAGGCTCCTAGCAGCGCCAGGCCGACCAGTATGAAAGGGTAGGCGCCCAGGCCCGGTAGCATGGACATCCCGTACATGAGGACCAGCAGCATCAGGCTGTAGAGGGCCGAGCCCCTGAGGTCGAAGCTCTTGCCGTTCGCCTCGGCCCACTCGTCCCTTATCCTCGTGAGCGTCGTGGCCACTATGAGGAGCCCCACGCCCACGTTCACAAGGAATATGCTTCTCCACCCGAAGCCTGTGGTGAGGAACCCGCCCAGGCTGGGCCCCACCGAGAGCCCCACGTACACCATTGCCGCGTTTATCCCCAGCACGGCGCCCCGCTCCTCAGGCCCATGGACAGACACCAGTATAGCGACGCCTGTGCCAAAGATCATGGCCGAGCCCAGCCCCTGCATGGCCCTCAGGGCGACGATGGTGGCGCTGGACGGGTAGACGGCCAGGAGCCCCGAGGCCACAGTGAACACCGCGATGCCGTACAGGTAGATACGCTTCCTGCCATACATATCGGCCAGCTTACCGAAAGGTATCAGGAACATGGCCGAGCTCAGGAGGTACGCGAGGCTGGCCCAGCTCATGGATATGGCGCTGAGCCCGTACTCCGCGGCGATGCTGGGCAGTGCGATGTTGAAGCTGCTCCCGGAGAAGGGGGTGAGGAAGCTACTCAATGCCATGCTGAGCTGCACCGCCCTCTTGTCCACCGCCAAGTATGTTGCCTCTGAGCTTGTACCTCGTGTACTGCCTAGGCTCAATAAGAGCTTTCAGGTAGAAACGAGGGAAAGCTTACTCGCCTAGGGCTCGACGCTTCCTCATGATGATGCCCTTGCACCTGGGGGCGTACTCACAGTACTCCAGGCAGGAGGGTGAGGGGTCCTCCTTGGCCTGCTTCTCGCCGCAGTCCAGGCAGACCCCTGTGTCCTCGTCGCTCCATACCTCCACCCTGCCCCCGCACTTCTGGCAGACCTCGTACCCGACGGTGGGCCTGATGAACTCCTCTATGCCTGGGCACGTGTTCTCGGAGGGGCGCTTGAGGAAGCTCATCTTGGTTACCTCAGAATTGCTTTCAGGTCGGCCTCGGGGGTGGTGATGGGCATGATGTTGAAGTTGTCCACCAGCACCTTCAGGACGTTGGGTGTCACCACGGCTGGGAGGCTGGGCCCAAGCCTGATGTTCCTGATGCCCAGGTGTAGCAGCGTCAGCAGTATGGCCACGGCCTTCTGCTCGTACCAGCTTAGCACCATGCTCAGGGGGAGCTCGTTCACGTCCACGCCGAAGGCCTTCGCCAGGGCTACGGCGATCTGGATGGCTGAGTACGCGTCGTTGCACTGGCCCACATCCAGAAGCCTTGGGATGCCGCCGATGTCGCCCAGGTCCTTGTCGAAGAACCTGAACTTGCCGCAGGCCAGGGTCAGCACCACGGTATCCCGTGGGGCCTTCTCCACGAACTCAGTGTAGTAGCTGCGGCCCGGCTTGGCCCCATCGCAGCCGCCCACCAGGAAGAAGTGCCTTATCTTCCCGGCCTTGACGGCCTCCACGACCTTGCCGGCGACGCCCATGACGGCGTTTCGGGCGAAGCCCACCGTGACGGATTTGCCGGGTGCGTCCTCCTTGAACCCTGGCATCTCCAGCGCCTTCTCCACGGCCGGGGTGAAGTCCTTGTCACCGATGTGCGCCACGCCTGGCCACCCAACGAGTCCAGTCGTGAAGATGTTTCCCTTGTAGGACTCCGGCGGCTTCTGGATGCAGTTGGTTGTCATCACTATGGCGCCGGGGAACTGGGCGAACTCGCGCTGCTGGTTCTGCCACGCGGTCCCGTAGTGGCCGTAGAAGTGCCTGTACTTCTTGAGGCCCGGGTAGCCGTGGGTGGGCAGCATCTCGCCGTGCGTGTAGACGTAGATTCCCTTGCCCTCCGTCTGCTGCAGTATCTTCTCCAGGTCTACCAAGTCGTGACCCGAGACCAGCAGCGCCTTACCCTTCCTGTGGCCGAGGGGCACCTTTGTCGGCACCGGGTGGCCGTACCGGCCCGTGTTCCCAGCGTCCAGGAGCTCCATGGCGCGGAGGTTCACCTCCCCGCACCTGAGCACCAGGCCAACCATCTCGCCCATCGTCTTCTTGGAATCCAGGGTGGCCGCCAGGCCCTCGTGGATGAAGGCGTAAACCTTCTCGTCCTCCTGCCCCAAGATGGCCGCGTGGTCCGCGTAGGCCGCGACCCCCTTTATGCCGTACGTGAGGAGCTGCTGGAGGCTGTGGACGTCGGGGTCCAGCGAGGGGTTGGACTTTACTCCGTGCTCCGCCCCCTGCTTCACCATCTCCTCAAGGCTCTTGGCGGGCTTGAAGCCAGCTGCCTCGCTCCACTTAACTCCCTTAACCTTCTTCTTCAGGGCCTCCCTGTGCTCCACGGCCTTAACGATGAGATGCGGGAACCTTTCTGGATCGAAGTTGACGTTGGTGAGGGTACTGAAGGCCGCCTCGCAGGTGAACCTGTTCACCTCGGGTGCGCTGATGCCCTGCTTCCTGGCCGCTACCGCGACCTCTGAGAGCCCCTTCAACGCGTAGATGAGTAGGTCCTGCAGGGCAGCGACCTCGGGCTGTTTGCCGCACACGCCCACCTTGGTACAGCCGGTTCCTCCCATGGTCTGTTCACATTGATAACAAAACATATTTCTCACACCTTGCGAGATGATTCAGATAGACGTCGAGCCGGGCAGTTGGCCCTGTTCCCGCAAAACTTGGATGCGTGAATCTCCACGGCCTGCAGCACCGGGTCCAGGGACTCGTGGTTGAGGCTGTAGACCCTGCTCTTGCCCTGGCGCACCACCTTGACGAACTTGCACTGCACGAGGGGGCGGAGGTTGTGGCTCACCATGCTCTGCTCCTGCCCCAGGGCCTCCACCATCTGCGTTACGCTCATGGGGGCCCTATCCAGCAGCTCGATGATGGCCAGCCTGGTAGGGTTGGCCAGGGTGCTGAAGAACCCGTAGCATAGGTCTGTTAGTCCGTGCTTCATGCCCGACATCTGCTCTGAAACATTCTTCATATGAAGAAGACTTCATGATAGATTTAAGTCTTACGGGTGGACACGTAGGGCCCCTAAACCCCTAACTGAAAACGCAGTTCCCAGCGGAGTCACAGTACTTGTCTGCGTGCCTCTCAGCGACCCTGAAGAGGGCGCCCACGGTCTCCCTGTTCACGGTAACGTACTTCTCCTTCCCCCTCTTCGCGGAGAAGATGAACCTGCACTTCTCCAGCAGCTTCAGGTTGTGGCTCACCATGCTCTGCTCCAGACCTAGCTCCTTCGCCAAGCCGCTCACGTTCATCTCTCCATCCATCAGCCTCTCAAGGATGGCTAACCGTGTGGGGTTCGCCAGAGATGAGAAGAAGCCGTAGCAGACCTCGTTCAAGCCTTTCTTCAAATTGCTCCGCCTCACGCACGCAGTACGGATTAGACGTACATATTCCGAATCGCTTTATAAGTGAAATGGTGCGATGAAACTAATAGATGAAGAAAATTTGGAGTGTAGCAATCCTGCCAGCTGCCGCCCAGCATCGAGGATAAGCTGGTGACACGTAGTAAAGATTCATAAACGGATCAAATCGTTGTAATCTGAGGCACCTGATTGAGACCCCTCAAGTGCAACCTCGACTCCGTGAACACCGAGGGCGCGCATCGGGAAGGAGGATACACCGAACGCTCCGGAGCACGCCACACATTCAAATGTTCCACGGTTGCGGGCTATGCGTGCCTTGAACCTGGCACCGAAGGAAGGTTGGCCACTCATTGTCCGGGCTCTACACGATAAACCACCCCTCCATTAAGCTGGAGCTAGCCATAGCGAGGATAGATACGCTGCACATCCACGAGGAGATCATACCTGCGGCCAAGGATGAGCTCGTGCGCAAGATACCTGAGGACAGCTACTTCCTCCACCCTATCATAGTGGATAAGGAGACGCGTGTCGTACTCGATGGCATGCACAGGGTGGCGGCGTCCAAGGCTCTGAGCCTCAACCACATCCCCGTGTGCTTCGTGGACTATTTTAACCCCAACATTCTGCTGAGGTGCTGGTACAGGACGTTCAGGAGCTTGGGGGCCGGTGAGGCCGAGACGGCGCTTCGTAGGCTCGGCCTCGCGTGGAGGAAGGTGGGGGTCGAGGAGGCACTGAGGCTCGTTGAGGGGAGGAGCGCTGTCGCGGCTCTGCTCACCGGGTCGGGGGCCCTAGTCATAGACGACGGGGGCGACGCCGAGTCCATGTACGTTGCGATCAGGAGGGTGGAGAAGGAGCTCTCAGGCAGCCACGGCATGGGGTTCGCAACGGAGAGAGACGCTCTGGATAAGACCCGTAGGGGCGAGATATCAGCCTGCGTCGCCACGCCTACGCTTAGGAAGGAGGAGGTGGTCTCAGTCGCCATAGCGGGCAGGGTCTTCCCGCAGAAGACTACCAGGCACGTGATACCGGCGCGCCCGATGGGAGTCAGGGTGCCCCTTGAGTGGCTGGTGACCGACAGGGAAGAGGCCGAGCTCAACGAGAAACTGCGGACGTACCTCTCCTCAAGGAAGATAAGGCAGATGATGCCCGGGACGGTCATCGACAGGAAGTACGAGGAGCCCCTCTACGTCTTCGAGTGAAAGACAATCAAAAAGGTAGCTTATTTAGGTTACCGTCGATGATCTTCACGCCGCCCATGTAGGGCTGCAGCGCCTTAGGAACCTTGATGGTGCCGTCCTCCTGCTGGTGCTGCTCCATGACGGCTATCATGGTGCGGCTGGTGGCCAGAGCCGTGTTGTTCAGCGTGTGGACGAAGCCCTCGGGGGCAGCCCCCTCCTTGAGGCGGTACTTGACGTTTAGCCTCCTGGCCTGGTAGTCGGTGCAGTTGCTGTTGGACCCGATCTCACGGAACTCCCCGTCCGACATCCAGAACTCGGTGTCGTACTTCTTGGCCGCGATGCTGCCTATGTCCCCCGTGCACACGTTCACCACCCTGTAGTGGAGGCCCAGCCCCTCGTATAGTTGCTCGCAGTTGCGCTGCAGCTCCTCGTGGAGCTCCCAGCTCTGCTCGGGCAGCGAGAAGATGAACTGCTCCACCTTGTGGAACTGGTGCACCCTGAAAAGGCCCTTCGTGTACTTGCCGTGGGCCCCTATCTCCCTCCTGAAGCAGGGGCTCAGGCCGACGAGCTTTATGGGCAGCTGCTCGGCCAGCAGGGTCTCGTCCTGTAGCATGGCGCCCATGGCGTGCTCCGAGGTTGCTATAAGGTACAGGTCCTCGCCGTCCACCTTGTACATGACGGACTCGAAGTCGGACAGGTCCGTGACGCCCTCATATGCGGCCCTCCTTATCATATAGGGGGGCTCTATGAGGCTGTACCCCCTCTTCAGGAGGAAGCCGACGGCGTACATCTGGATGGCGT
>DASWLJ010000119.1:0-2721 GCA_036396185.1 Bathyarchaeia archaeon
CCTGGGCGCCCTGCCGTCGATGAGGAGCTCCTTGTAGTGGGGGCCGTTCCTGAGCTGGGGGATGCCGCGGTCCCATGCTCGGGCCGTTATGGGGCTCACGGGGAACCCTTTCTCCGCCAGCTCTATGGCGGGGGCCAGGACCTGGCCGAGGGGCAGGGTCCCGAACCTGTCGATGGCGTCGGCCCAGCCCGCGGCTGCGCCGGGCACGGTCACAGAGTGGACGGTGTTGGCTGTGAGCTGGCTTACGCCGTGGTCTGATAGGTATTCTAGGGTGAGGCCGGCTGGGGCTCGGCCGCTGCCGTTGAGGCCCCTGACGCTGCGGCTCTTGGCGTCGTAGTAGGTGCAGAAGCAGTCGCCGCCTATGCCTGTGCTGGTGGGCTCTGTGACGTTGAGGGCCGCGGCTGTTGCGACTGCGGCGTCTGCGGCGTTTCCGCCCTGCTGTAGTATGTGTAGGCCGGCCATGGATGCGAGGGGCTGGCTGCTGGCTACCATGCCGTGGGTGCCGTATACGGGTGACCTGCGGGAGTTGAACTTCATGGGTAGTGGAGTTGTGTGCTCGGATATAGCGTTTCATGTTGTGCTGCTGGGGCTTCTTTAGGTTGTTGTTGGGTTGTATGTGTTTCTCTGCGCGTGCGCGGGTGGGGGGAGGGGGTGTAGTCGCCGCCGCCGCGATTATCCGTTTTTAGGCTTGTTTTCGGGTTTGGGGTCTTTTTCAGGGTCATTTGGCGGCGACGGGTGGTGGTGGAGTGTTCATTGTTCGTCGGTTGGTTGCTTGGCCTTGGGCGCACGGGGGGCGGCGAGGCGTCCACAGGGTTTAAGGCTTCAGCCTTCCTGTGCGCCTGTTTTTATGGCGCCCTTCTCCTCTCATTGTGAGTGTTTTGCTTGGAGTTCACCATGGTTGAAGGCGGTAAGAGGGATCACGGGGTGCGGCTGTACGCCATCAGCACCTGCGGGTGGTGTCGTAGGGTCAAGGATTACCTGAGGAACAGGGGCGTGGCCTACGAGTACGTGGACGTGGACCTGTGCTCCAGGGACGAGAAGAGGGAGGTGACGATGTTTCTGAGGGAGCGCGGGCTGCCCCTCACGTTCCCGCTGACCGTGGTGGACGGGTCCACGTTCATAAGCGGGTACAGGCCCGAGGAGCTGTCCATGGCCCTGGGGCTGGCCTAGGAAGCGTAACATTGTAAATGATAAGGACTCCTCCATCATCTGGGAAAGTTGGAAAGTCTTGTATCTGTTATCAGATTACTCTTCATCATGGACTTACAGAAGCTTCAGCACGATATCGGGGTTGAGTTCTGTGATGAGGGACTGCTTGTACAGGCGCTGACTCACTCCTCATGCCTTAATGAGCCTCAGAGAGGGTACCTGAAGAGTAACGAGTCTCTGGCCTGGCTCGGCGACGCATTGATCAACTGGGTTGTAAGTGAACATATATTCAACCCTGATGACACTAAGGAGAAACTTACAGATTGTAGGAAGATATATGTCAATAAGATGTTCTTAGCGGGCTTATCGAAAAAGCATGGCCTGGACAAGGCCCTCATACTTCCCGAGGGACAGGAAAATGAGGGAGGCAGAGTCAACCAGAAGAACCTCCACACTGTCTTTGAAGCTCTAGTGGGTGCCATCTACAGAGATCAGGGGTTTGATGCAGTCAGAGGGTACGTGGTGAAAACATGTGTCCAAGGTGAGCTAGGTAGTCAATAATCTGCGTCCGATCTCACGTTTCTGGTCATTTGAGATTATTCCAAAGGGTGTGTTCGCTGCTCTTCCGAATACAAGTGTGCCATTATGCCCTTCTCTGCTGTATTTGGATGTTAGAACGACGTAGGGGTTCCTGCTCCTACCGTACTTGTCATTGGTTATCCGCATGTACTCCTTCCATCGTGAGTTGCCGAGACGGATATTATTCAAGTAATCCTGGGCCACTGAGATCAGGATATAATCTGGGGCCAGTGTCTCAAGCAGTTTATGCCAGACGTTGTTACCGTATCCGCTGAGTGTATTTTTCTGGTATTCGCTTAATTTGCTCCAGGTGATATTGGTGGCTAGTGGGGAGCACAGGTCTGTATGTAGTGCTTTGTTCGGGTGACGGTTATCGTAGTAACTTGCATTCATCCCATTAAGCAGCGGCTCGAAGCAGCTGAACCAACTGTACGGGGCATTCCTGTAGTAGCCGTTAAGAGCATCGAGATACGACTGGACGTCTCTGTTGGTCCACTCTGCTTTGCTGTGTATGCCTTCAACCTCTCTGAATCGTAGGAACCTGTCCCCGACCGGAAACTCTTTGTGAGACGGGTTCAGGCCCACTGTGACTATTTTGACCTTGGATTTTTTATAGGCTGGTTGATCGCCGAAGTAGAGGATAGGTACTGAGGGTCGCGTCACAGGTATACTCGTCGGAGTCTGTATGTAATGATTAAGGCACTCCTGAGCCAGAAATACAAGACCCATATTCTCCAACCTATTTTCCTGTCCAGTAGTAGATGTCTAAGTATCTACCGTAAGGAACTGGTTCTGTAACTTTATATCTACTTGAACTTATTTCCTTAATCATTTCAATACATGCTGCGTTATCATTCAAGTCCTCTGAGATAGCACACATTGCATTCCGCCACTCATCATATGATAGTTTGAACCGATAACTGGGGATGCCATATTTTCTTGGCATGTTTTTACGAACTTTAGAGTCAAATGCAAGAGTCTGCCCCCAAATAA
>DASWLJ010000120.1:0-2236 GCA_036396185.1 Bathyarchaeia archaeon
TTTTTTATGGGTTTCAGGGTTCGTTACCTGTGGTTGGTGGTGTAGGGAGCCTCGTCAGGTCTGGGTTTGTTTGGGTTTGTCTTGGTTGTGCTCCAGTTTTGTGGGCTCGGGTACGCCCAGGAGGGTTATGACGAAACAGACAGCGGCTGTTATTGCTCCGATGAGGAATATGGTGGCGAAGCCGGCCTTGTCGGCGATCCAGCCGCCGATGATGCTGCCCATGGTGCTGCTCTCGTCCACGATGGTGTTGTAGAGGCCCATGCCGAAGCCGCGTATCTCTGGGCGCATGAGGTCGGCCGAGTATGTGCGGGTGGTTGTGGAGAGGATGGCGTTGCTGATGCTCTCCAGGGCTCTGATGATGAGGACGTGCTCGTAGGTGGAGACCTGCGTGTAGCCGAGCATGGTGGCGGCCAGCAGCGCGACGCCTCCCAGGAACGTGACCTTCCTGCCGTACCTGTCCAGGACGATGCCTGTGATGGGGGCGAATATGAGGGTCATGAGGGCGCGCAGGGCGAAGAGGTAGCTCATGGCGCTGAGGTCTATGTTGAGGGTCTTGAGGTAGAGGCTGAAGAAGGGGTTCACCATAGTGTTGCCGGTGCGGTAGACGAGGACGGCCACCAGGAACACGGCCACGTACTTCCCGAGGCTCCTCACGTCTGAGCCCAGTGTCTTGAGGCTGATGCCGTGGCCCCTGACCCTCTGGTGCTCCACCACGTGGCCCGGCATCGTCTCCTTGACGAGGAGCAGTATCATGACGGCGCTGACGCTGACGAAGGCGCCGCAGAAGATGAAGTAGGTGAAGTAGCTGGTGGCCATCAGGAAGGCGCCCGCTAGGAGAGGCCCCACGAGCTGCCCCACGCCGTTGGACATGGTGTACAGGCTCATCATCTTGCCCCTCATCTTGCTGGGGAAGATGTCCGCGGCCATTGTGGTGATGGCTACGGGGGTCATGTAGTAGGCGAAGCCCTCGATGAACCGGAGCGCGGCGAGGGTGTTGAAGTCCTTGCCGGCGAAGGCGAATAGGAAGAAGACGACGGCGTAGACGCTGACGCCGGCGAGGAGCACGGGCTTCCTGCCGTGGGTGTCGCTGTACTTGCCGGCGATGACGCTGCTGATGATGCCGGCGAAGGTGCCCACCGAGATGAGCACCCCGCTCTGGGTTATGCTCATCCCCTGCTCCTCGAAGAAGAGGGGGAACACCATGTAGATGGTGCTGGTGGTCACGAACATGGATATCATGGAGAGGACGATGAGGTAGTAGTTGCGTTTCTGTGACTGCGTCGGTTCAGACATCGCCTCATTCACGCCTCTATAATGGTCGCCCCTAGGGAAATGAAAAGACCATATAAAGTTTCTCAGGTATACGGGCTCAGTCTAATCCTCGGGACTCCAGATTTGGATGTACGGTTGACGCAGAGGTGAAAACGCTCAGGAAGCATTGCTCCTGTCGAGGCTGGGTTTTTCTCTGCGCAGGAGCCTCTTATCGAAGCATTCCCTCAGGTTCATGGGGTCACGACCGGAAGACCGCCGCTGATAGATACCCCATCCGCGAGTATCCTCTCATAAAACGCGGCATCTTTTCTCGCCCTCTCCTCCCACTCCCGTGGGCTGTACGTCAACAACGTGATTCTCTTGCCCAGCGTCTTCTCATAACTCAACAGGCCCTCCGCTTCGACGCCCCTCCCCACGATGAGCAGGTCAACGTCGCTCTCCGGGCCATCCTCGCCACGCGCGCAGCTACCGTAGAGCACCACGGAGGAGCCCGGGCACGCCTCCTTCAGGAAGTCTGTCAGCGGCTTGGCCCTGAACATGAAGAGGCCGAGCTTCATGAACCTGAAGCTGTGGTTCTCTAGGTTGCCTTTGAACAAAACGAGGTTCGCCTTTCTGCCCTTCACCACGAACCCGTTCGCCTCGTAGAAGTCCAGGAACCTCTTGGCCGTACCTGAACCGACGCCGGCGGTCTTCGCGACCTCTCTGAGGTAGAACTCCCTGTGAGGATCGTCGAAGAACACGGCCAGGACGCGAAAGCCCGGGTACTCGAATGGGTTATTCATAGAACAATCGTTCCACTCATAGAACGATCGTTCTATTAATAAACCCTTTCCAATACGCACGGATTCTTGAGGTATGTTCTGAGAAGGGTTAGGGGTTCTAGTGAAAGAGGGGCTTATTGATGTAAGAAGCCTCGAAGACTTAACAGAACCTCAGGTACTCACAACGTTTAAACCGACCCGGG
>DASWLJ010000121.1:0-2589 GCA_036396185.1 Bathyarchaeia archaeon
CGCAGCCCAGGCCGGTGGGTTTCAGCGAGAACCCGGCCCAGGCGGAGCGCAGGTTCGAGGCCGTCTATTTCGTGGACGTCTGGAGCAGGGGCGACGCTGCTCAGCGGTGGGAGATGCTGGGAGAGGTGGACAGGGTACTCCACAGCAAGTGTACGGACCCGGGCGGCGGCCTTGAGTCCCTTGAGGTGTCCAGCTGGAGGGACTTGGACGAGGGCCAGCTCCGGCCACCATTGTTTCGCAGTCAGTGTCGAGTAGAGGTGCTTTACTATGGTTAGGTACAAAGGAAAAGATCAAGTCGAGTTTGGGCACAAGCCCTATGATGAGGCGGGCTACGGGGGCAGCCCTGGGGCTACCCCCACCACGCTATACAGAATCGGGTACGTGATGGAGCTTAGGCCGAGCCTGGACCCTGAGCTCAACAGAGTGTTCGTGCTCAGGGACGGCGGCAGTGAGGGCAGGCCCGTGGGCGTCTTCTCGCGGCGCACCGACGTGAAGCTGGGGATCAGGTGGCTTCAGGGCCAGCTGGGCGACTACTTCCAAAAATACGTGCTCGGCGGCTACAACTTCTTCGCCGAGGCCAAGCTGTACCGTGACGCCTCGAACCAGCTGTACCTCTACTGGACGGGGCTCAAGGCGGACGCCTTGGCCGTTCAGTGCAGCGTCGGCGAGCCCGTGGTGTGGAGCGCCGAGATGATGGGGAAGCTCTACGACTCGAAGGCGAGCACCATCCACAGCTACGGGGCCTCACCCGGCACGGTCTGGGAGTGGTCTGACTGCTACGTCCAGGCGAGCACCAACGGCTCGGACTGGACGACGGTGCCGGACGTGACGGACTGGGAGTTCAGGGTCGACAACCAGCTGAAGCCCAACCATGTGTTCAACTCGGCGGGCTCCAAGCAGCTGAGCAGCCTCGAGGAGATGGAGCGCCTCTGCGACGCCAGGCTCACCATGAACCTCCAGGACGGTGCATACTTGGACTACCTGGTGGACCAAACGGAGCTCTACCTGAAGCTGATCCTGCCGAACGCCAAGTACCTGCAGTTCAGCAAGGGCAAGATGAGGCTGGTTGACCCCATAGTGAAGCCCGAGGACCTGGTGGCGTGCCGCGTAGAGTTCACGGGGGGCTACCTGGAGCACAACTTCACGTGATGAGCCATGAGGCACGAGACAGAGATCAGGGGGCACCGGCTCGTCTTCAGGACCTGGACCTACGGGATGAAGCAGAGGGCCCTTCGTGAGGCCACTACGTGGGCCCGGTCAGGGGCTGGGGAACTGCAGCCCGACGTGGACCCGTGGGCGCTGAACGACCTGATGCTGACGCAGTGCCTCCAGGAGTGGGACCTGGTGGACGCGTCCGGTCAGCCGCTGCCCATCACCGTGGAGGCCATCCACGGCCTGGAGCCGCCTGAGCTGGTGGAGGAGATGATCGCTTACGCTCAGAGGATCAACGGTGTCACGGTGGATGAGCGAAAAAAATAGTGGAGGCTGTGAAGCGAGGCAAGCCGAGCCCACTGACCGGGGACGTGGCCCTGTGCTTGGCGATGGGGTGGACCCACGGTGAGCTCATGGCTCAGCCGGCGGGGTTCGTGGAGCGGTTGGGCGTCTACCTTGAGGCGGTGGCCAGCGTCCAGGACCGGGAGAGGAGGAGGTTTGAGGAGGAGCTGGACAGGCTCAGGAGGGGAGCGAGGTGAAGGTGAGTAAGACGCTGCGGCTGGAGGACCTGGGCTCAGAGCTGTCCCTGATACCTGACAGCCTCCAGGAGGCCGCGGACGTGGCCCTGGAGCTCCCGCTGATGCTTGAGTTCACCCGCGCCTTCTGCCCCGTCCACACCGGGGCGCTGCGCTTCAAGAAGTACGGGGCCTTCTCGTGCCCTCTCAGCATCGCGGACGGGAGCGGCGGAGCCACCGCAAACATCCTTGACATCCAGGTGAAGGAATCCATCAAGGGGAGCCCCAGGCTAGCCAACGACATCCGGGTCATCGTCTTCGAGGAGGAGACGCAGCCCGCTGACGGCGACGCCCTCACCGAATCGGCGGAGGGGTGGAGCAGCCCGGACCCCACTGACGGCGGCTACCCCCAGAGCGACACCGGCGACAAGGCGGCGGGCACCGCCTCGGTCCACTTCAACACCACAAACCCGGGCACCTACTACAGGATGCGGGTCGAGTTCCCGGACCTGGACATCGCGGGCTTCGACTCGCTGGTGTTCCAGATGAAGTACAGTGCCGCCCTCAGCTTCGACGGCTTAGAGGTAAGGATATGGCGGGGCGGCTGGCTCTGGGTCACCGACTACTATGAGAAGACAGGGATAACACCTCTGGGCTCAGCTGCCTGGCACGAGTACACGGTGAGCATCCCGGGGATGACCAAGACGGGGAACCCGGGGAGCGTCATAGCTAACGTCCAGATCAAGGCCGTGGATGACGTCGAGGTGGGCGCAGGCGGATTCCTCGTGGACGGCATCAGGTTCATCCGCGACGAGAAGGCGGGGACGGCAAGCGACTCCGCGAGCCAGGCGGCCTACGGTAAAAGAACGCTGCGGCTGGTGGACAAGACCATCACCGACACCGGGTACGCGGGCTACGTGGC
>DASWLJ010000122.1:0-10075 GCA_036396185.1 Bathyarchaeia archaeon
ACCGTGTTCAATATAACTACACGGGTTCTAATTCCGCTCCCTACGCCCAACGCACATCTCTCTCCATCCACATATATGGCATACCCCAACAAGTGCTGAGCTCGCTCCTCCTCTCAATGAACTGTATGGGCAACGGGGCCGAGCCTATCCGGCTCGCGCGCCGGCCTCGATGCAGAACAGCTTCCAGAACAGCCATCCGCCAGCACCCCACAGGAACAAGCAGCAAAGACCCTGCGGAAGTAACCACAGATACACATACCCTGAGCAGGAGGCACCCCACGTTCAAGACACAAACCGGAAAACCGGAATAACAAGTAGCTTGTTACGGTACTCAGCCGTGAGGGGGGAGGGTGGTAGAGCAATGCAAACTAAATTCGGTCGCCTTCCGCGTGAAGGACCCCGGGAACCGGTCCGATGCTCCGCCATTCTAGTCAAAACCGCCGGCCATTCCATACCAAAACACGGGCCATTCCACACAGAGATGCGTCACATTCACCCGCCAGCAGGCGCAAGCCACCACAAAAAATCAATTATAACTACAGTAGTTATACGCGCCTGAAAAAACCCTTCTTACTACAGTAGTAAGGTGCCCAGCGAAACCAGGACACCCCGTGTAAGCGGATACGAAAAAAAGCTACGCACGCGACCCGACCCGCCCCCCGATCACGATAAATACACCCTCCCCCCGCTGGACAATACATTGTCCGCACAGCAGCGTAGACCCGAGACCCTGGCCCAGCTCATCATCCTCGTCGCCAAGGGCCTCGTGACGGGGCTGCCCCAGATCATCAAGAGCGCCCTCGCCATGGCCCTCATCTCCACGATCATCGCCAACGCCGCACACCTCTACCTCATGGGCTGGGTCAACGACGGCTGGAACTCCAGCGGCAACCCCGCCTTGGACGCAGTCATCTTCCTGGACGGCCAGCAGGGCAGCCCCAGGGTCATGCTGTTCTACTTCGCGGCCAGCTACGTATTCTGGTGGCTCATCGGGATGCTCAGAAGCCGCGGCATCGGGACAACGCTAAAACTCATACTCACGACGCCCCTCTGGGTGAGCGGCTCGCTGGCCAGGGCCGGCGCAGGCTCACTGCCCGCCCTCATGGCCGGAATCGCCGCCAGCTTCGCCCTGGGCCTCACCCTCCTCACCGGGCCCGCCAGCCTCCTGATGCTCCTCACCTCGGCCACCGTCCTAGTCTCCCAGGGCGAGAGCATCATGGTCTTCGCCCTCCAGCTGGGCATACGCGACGCGTCCAGGCTCGTCGGCCGGACCGGCGCCCTCCCGGACAAGTCCGCGCCCGTCGTCGTGATCCTCGGCTCGGCCCTGGGCTTCGCCTACATGACCTTCTTCAGCCCCGCCCCCCTTGCCCTGCTCGCCTTCACCCTGCTCACCGCCGCCGAGCTGGCCTACCTGGCCCTCAGGAGCAGGAGCGGGACGCAGGGGGCCGCCGTCGCGGCCCTCATCCTCGTGGCAGCTGTGGCATGCCTCGCGCCCATGGCTGAGGCGGACGACGGCGGCATACAGGAGAACGGCGGCTGGGGCGCCCTCACCACATACCCCTGGCTCCTCAACACCCTCATTACCAGAGGCCTACCAGCCTCCGCCGCGGCCACCCTCGGCTCCCTACTCATCTCCATGCTCTTCAACCCCCGGACCCTGAGTACCGTGAAGCCCCTGGACGACGGGTACGTGGACAAGGACTGGAGCCGCGACACCCGGGGCGGCGTCGTCGACCTCACCACCGAGTTCGCGGAGGACCCCGCCGGAGCCTGGACGACCCCCGACGGCAGGCGCTGGACGCCCACCGGCCAGACGGGGACCGGGCTAAACCGGGCCATAATAGACGCCGAGGACAGCCCCTCTCTGGGGAACAGGGTCCGCGTCTACACCATGGAGCCCCCCAGGGACCAGCACCTCCTGGACGGCATCTCCAGGGACATCGCGAGCCTCGACCGCTGGACCGTCGACAGGCTTCACCCCGACAACTGGAAGGACCTTACGCCCGGACAGAGGGGCGTCGTGCTCCAGCAGCTCAACACCGTCATCAAGGACAGGCTGGGCGTAGAGTACAACTTCAACGTCGTGAACGACCCGGACAAGGGCCTGGGAGGCAGCTTCGACCCCACCACCAGGACCATCGAGGTCAACGCCAACGGCGACGCCTTCGACGACCCCCGGACCGCCATACGCACCCTCATCCACGAGGCCCGCCACGCATACCAGGACAGGACGGCGAACCCCAACGGCACCGACTACCAGAGGATGTGCAACTACAACAACAGCAACTACACGGGGTCCAACGACGACTACGTCAGGTACGCCGAGCAGTTCATAGAGAGAGACTCCCGCACCTTCGGCCACAACGCGGCCAACCAGACGATAAACGAGCTCAACCAGGTGTGGGGTGGAAGATAGGAGGATGAAGGACATGACGCTGAAAGTGGAAGACTGGAGCTACGTGGCCGAGCAGCTGAAGAAGAAGTTCGGCTTCACACAGGAACACGCCGAGGACGCGATCCTAAGGCTGAGCCGGGACCCGAAGGTCTTCAACGAGTTCGTGGCCCACCTCAAGACCGGGGCAACCCCAGAGCGCATCGTTGCAGGCCACACGGCGACAGAGCTCATGAGGGACTACGGCCTCTCGCCCGTAGGCGCCTACCTGATGCTGTCAGAGCTATCAGCCAACCCAGAGAAGGGCGAGGGATACCTCAGGGACATCAAGGACCACGGCCACGAGACGCCGACCTACGACGACAAGGGCAGGTTGACGAAGATAAGGTTCACAACGGTGAACACTGCGCCACCCCAAGGACCCACACTGTGCCCGCGATGCGGGAAACCCGCCACGTGGATAAAGCAGTACGAGAGGTGGTACTGCTACACCTGCAAGGAGTACCTGTAGCCTGGAGCCCGCCACCAGCGCCTGCATGCCTAGAGGAGCCTAAACTCCACCAGGAGCACCCCGGAGGAGTCCAGCAGCCTGACCACGCCCCCGGCCGTGGCTGAGGCCAGGAACTCCTCGAACTGGTACGCCTGGGCCAGGTTGCCCTTCTCAGGCTCGTACAGGAAGCTCAGGGCTGAGCCGCCCTCTCCCAACACGAAATCCACGGTCAGTGGAAGGTTCCTGTGCTCCGAGGAGAACCTGAGGCTCTGCCCAGCCTCCACAAGCCTAAGCAGGACAGACTCCAAGGCTACGCCCGGCGTCTCCAGGCTGCACGGTACGGCCATCCTCGACGGCCGCAGCGAGCCTCCCTCCGCGAAGACGTGGAGACGGGCCGGGTCGTACTCCGATTCACAGCGGAGGCAGGCTCCCACCCTCGGCCTCTCGTCAGCCCAGGCGGCCACCGAGCGCCTCAGCGAGGCCACGGTGCCGTCGCTGTACCGGCCCATGACCCTCAAGAGGTTTACCACCTCGGCGTCTATCAACCCCTCGAGCTCCAGGGCCGAGGGCTCAGTCAACACCTTCACCCTGTACTGGGACGCGAGGGAATCCATCATGGTCCTATGCTCCGGATTTAGAGCGCCGCCCGCGAGCACCAGGAAGTGGAAAAGCGGCTTGGCTATGTGATCCGCGGAGCCCCAGTAGAGGCTCAGGGTCTCCGTGAAGCCCTTGCCGCCGTCCCCGTCGTCGATGATGAAGGTGAAGACGGGCTCGCCGTCACGAAAGAGCCAGGCCTGGTCGGCCCCCATGAAGCCGCCCACGGCGAACCCGTAGGCCTCGCCCAACTCCCTGAGCCAGTCCAGCGTCGCCTGAGCCATGGTTGAGCCGACGCGGGCCACCGTAAAACAGTTACTGGAAGTAGCCCTCGGCGAATGCCCTGAACCCCAGGTTGTTCACAAAGCCAGCCAGTATTAACCCGAGGATGACCATCTCCGCGAAGGCCTTGACAACTATCTGGACGGCGATCGCCGACGCCACGGCCACGGGCAGCCCCGTGAGCGGGGGCAGCAGGTAGATGAACAGGGAGAGCGTCAGAAGAGCCTCCGGGACGTAGGACAGGACCGTCGAGGCCACTAGACGTGGGGTGCCCCCGCCCCTGTATAACCACTTGAACACGTAGCCAGCTGCAACACCTGTCATGGCCTTACCCAGGGGCAGCCCGATGCCCGTCACAAGGTTACCCTTGCTGAACCCGAACTCGAAGGCGGCTACGAGGCCGCCGACCAGGCCCGTGACCCCGCCCACAAGGGGGCCTCCGAATAGGGAGGCGATGAAGGTGGCGAGGTGAGACAGGTCCAGGGCCAGGCTCACTGAGACCGGGCCCAGAGGGATGTTGGGGGCGATGGGTGCCAACTGCATCGAGAGGAAGCTCAATACGTTTCCCAGGGCCGCCATCATGGCGGCAAACACAAGGCCTTTGGGGCTTAATCGGTGGTTCAAGTTAGATCGGTTAAAACCCATTAACCACTAAAATAATGGTTGCTACTCTTTTAGTAGTAGTCTTGATCTCTCTATGAGTCGGGTTAGGACTTTGACCGCCTTCTCGGAGTCCTCCTTCTTGACCAGGATGTGGTCCCTGAGATACGTGGACAAGGCGAATATGCTTACACCATTCTCAGCCAACAGTGAAGACACCACGGAGAGGTACCCCACAAGGGAAAGGTCCAGGGCTATGTCGAAGGTGATCAGGGTGTAAGGTCCCTCGACCTTAGCTTCCCTGAACCTGGACTCGTTTAGTGCCCACTCGGACGCCCTGACCACCAGGGAGACCTCGCCGTGGTCGTAGGTCACGGAGCTGAACGGCCTGAGCCTCAACCTGCGCGCCTCGGCGCCCTGGGCAGGCGGCACGCTCACGACGACGTAATCGTCAGGGTGCACGATCAGCTTCGTGTCGGCGAAGAAGGGCAGCATGCTCGGGGAGGGCTCATCCATTCTACTGCTTCCCCAGATCCTGTATGCTCTTGCCACGCCTCGTGAGCTCCACGATGCGGGCTGTGAACCTGCCGTTGCGTCTCTTCAGCTCCTTCAGGAGGCTCCGGGGCTTCGAGGGGCTAATCATGTAGATGTCCTTGCCCACGTAGAGGTTCATTATGGTGTCCTCGGAGTTGGTGTAGTCCTTGAACTTGAACCCGGACTTCCTCAGGCTGGCCGACTGGTCCACGGCGTAGCTGTTGGCGTCCGGGCTTATCTCGTCGTCCACCCTGATGTATACATCGGCCCTGTCGATCTCCTTGTACGGCAGCGTCGTCTTGGCCTTCATTAACCTGCTCAGGGTCAGCCCGGCTGGCTCCAGCCTGACCTTGCTCGTGTAGACCGGGAAGTACCTGGGAAGCAGCAGCGCGAGGAAGAGGGAGCTGAACGTCACGAAGAGCTCCTCTAGGAAGGCAGTGGAGTTGAGGTTCATGCCCTCCTGTATCTTGACGATGAGCGTGTAGAGGTTCCAGCCGAAGAGCGGGATGTTGAAGGCCGGGATCATTAACCCTAGAAGCCTCCTGCGGGTAATGAGGGGCGGCGAAGGCACGTCCTCGACTGTGTCAGCCAACGCTATCCCGGTTGAATGCGCCCCTCGAAATAAAAGCACTACCACCCAACCACGTTATAAGCTGGACCCCCGAAGTATCCGAGATGAAGATCACCGTCCTTCGCCTGGGCCACAGGCCCACACGCGACAAGCGCCTCAGCACTCACCTGCTGCTGGCGGCGAGGGCCTTCGGCGCCTCCGACGCCGTCTACTCCGGGACGATGGACCCGGGCCTGGAGGAGAGCGTCGCGAAGATCGTCCGCGACTGGGGAGGCGACTTCAGGGTGGCGTACGAGGGCAACTGGAGGAGGATTGTCAAGGAATGGGGGGGAAAGGTCGTGCACCTCACCATGTACGGCCTCCCGGCCCAGGGCACCGTGTCCGAGGTGCGGGCGGCTGATGAGCCGCTCCTGGTCGTCGTCGGGGGCCCGAAGGTGCCCAGGGAGATGTACGACATGGCTGACTGGAACGTATCTGTGACGACGCAGCCCCACAGCGAGGTGAGCGCGCTGGCTGTGTTCCTGCACCTGCTGCTGGGGGGCTCCGAGCCGGGCCTGGGGTTCCCGGGGGCCAGGCTGAGGATAGTTCCCTCGGCTAAAGGAAAGGATGTCGTGGTGAGCAAAGATTAAGTCGTGCCAGTGGGCATAGTATTTAGGATCGGAGAATCTATGGCGTCAGTATACACCGTCAACAACGATACGCTTCTCAACATCGCCAGGGTCCTGGGCGGCGACGAGGGTGTCAAGATCATTGAGGCCCTCAGCCAGAAGGAGAACATCACCGTGGAGGAGCTGGCCGAGACCACTGGCATCCAGATCAACAACGTCAGGAAGCAGCTCTACAGGTTCTACAACCACAGCCTCGTATCCAACAGGCGTTTCAGGGACAAGGAGACTGGGTGGTTCATCTTCCAGTGGAGCCTCCAGCCGCAGTTGGTGGAGGCCTACGTGCAGAGCACCAAGCAGAAGATTCTCCGGAAGCTAGAGACGCGTCTGGAGTACGAGGCGACCCACGAGTTCTATCACTGCGGTAACCCGCAGTGCCCCAACACCACCTTCGAGGACGCCATGGAGACGGTTTTCCACTGCTCCTACTGCAACGAGGCGCTAAAGAGGGTGGACAACTCGCCTGTGGTGGAGTTCCTTGAGAGGAAGGTGGCCGAGATAAAGGAGGAGCTTGATACCTGAGTCTCCCCAGCAGGGAGGAGGCCCTGGGGCTTCTGGAGAGGGCCGGGTGCTCCCCCCACGTAGTCGACCACTGCCTTAACGTGGCCAAGCTCGCGCTTGAGATGGCTGGGCGGCTCAGGGCGAGGGACCTGGAGGTGGACGTGGAGTTGGTTGAGGCGGGGGCCCTGCTGCACGACATCGGGCGCGGCAGGGTCCACGACGCTAGCCACTCGGCCGTGGGGGGCAGGATGATACGTGAGCTGGGGCTCCCCGAGGAGCTGGCCAGGATAGTGGACCGGCACATCGGGGCGGGCATCCCGAAGGCAGAGGCGCGGAAGCTTGGTCTGCCTAAGGGGGTGTATACGCCGGAGACCCTGGAGGAGAAGCTGGTGGCCTACGCGGACAAGCTGGTCTGCGGGTGTAGGGTGGTGGACATAAGCGTGACGATCGATGATTTCGCGTCCAAGCTGGGGGCGGGCCACCCGGCGATCCGGAGGCTCAGGGATCTGCATGAGGAGATGTCTGGGCTTCTGGGGGATGTGAAACAGTTTTAAGGTGGCTGGTTCAGTTTTCTTGAGCGTGGGCCGGTCGTCCAGCCTGGTTAGGACGCCGCCTTTACGAGGCGGAGGTCGCCGGTTCGAGTCCGGCCCGGCCCACCTTGTAGCTGGTTGGGGTGGAGTCTTGTACCTAGTGGGTGGGTATCTGTGTTTTTCGGGGGCTTTGTTGCAGGCTACTTGTAATAAGGCATTTTAGGGGGCTGGGGCTGGTGCTGTACCTTGGTTAATTTATCTGTGTTTTTAGTTAACCGTGGCGTGGGGGTTACCGGCTCCCTAGTCAAGTTCGCTGGGGGTTTCGTTTTTTCTGTGCTTCATGATCTTGGGATAAATTTGGTGTAATGTTGAAAAACCCGTAATAAGGGACCGTTCCCTCGTCTAGGTTAGGTCGATGGCCCTATGTATGATGATGGTGAGCAGTCGGACGTTGTCGTCGTGGCGGAGAAGAGGATGGGTGGGGGGAGGCTGCTTGCGCTCAGCCTTGTCGTGAACGTGGCGCTGGCCTCCGTGTGCGGATACCTTTACCTTCAGAGTGTGCAGCTTGGCGGCGAGGTCGAGGAGCAGGCATCCAGCATAGGCGAGCTGTCGCTGAGGGTCATGGCGCTGGAGCAGCAGCTGAACATGTCCGCGAGCCAGCTTGATTACTACAAGGAGCTAGCCGGGTACTATGCTGAGTCGGCGGCCTCGTCGGACAACTCGACGGGCCTCATCGGGCGCGCCAGCGTGCCCATTCTGGCCGTCCAGACTACCCAGAGCTTCTTCCAGGCCAGCTACGAGGGCTACGTGCTTCACGCGGACGTGGAGCTTGTGGAGGGGCAGGGCAGGGTTCTGGTCAACACGGAGGTCATCAACGGGCTGGACATCCAGGCCAGCGTCAGGACCGCTGCCACCGTGGTGGAGAGCCTTCTGGGCGTCTCCCTCAGCGGGACAGACATCATCCTCACAGTCAAGGCTGAGGGAAACATAGAAGTCGTGGATGGTTCAAGCGCCGGCGGGGCCATCACCGTGGCCATCATGGCCGCGATCACGGGCCACGGGATAGTTGACGGGGTCTACATGACGGGGACCATCAACAGCGACGGCTCCATAGGGGAGGTGGGGGGCGTCCCATACAAGGCGTTGGCGGCCGCCGAGGACGGCGCCGAGACGATCCTTGTACCCGTGGGGCTGGGGACGGTGGTGCTGTATAAGCCTACGACGGTGACCAGGGGCCGTATAACCATGACGACGTACGAGAAGGTGACGATGGGGCTGGAGGAGTACCTTCTGGAGAGCGGTTACACTGTCAGGGTCGTCGAGGTGAGGTCCGCGATGGATGCGTACAAGGCGTTCACGGGGCTGACCCTGTAGTAAGCACCATATGTAATGAATCTAGTTGTAGGATAGCATATAATGGATGTCTAAAGTTCAGCCTGATCCACTTTATAGAGAGAAGATTGTTTCAATGTGAAATGCTCTGTCGTTTGTTTAATCGGGTTTGTAAGGGTAGCCTATGATTAGGTCGAGGGGTGTTCCTTCGTATGGGTGGCACCTATAGGTTGCACCGTAGACGGCGCCGTTATATTTGTAGTCATAATACTTGAACTCCTTGAAATTGATGTAGAGGAAGATGAAGGTTCTATTGGTCTTGTCGCATTTGAGGGCTTCAAAGACGCCGATGAATTCATCGCTGTACGCGCCCGTACCGTTTAGGAGTGACATTACATAATTGTGATCCTGCCATGAATAGCGGCTGGGTATCTCATACATGAGCGCTGTCTCGTTACACTGAACGTCGATCCCAACCAGTCCCGTAGCATATTCCAGAGCTGACTTCCAGTCGTTGAAGCTATCATAAGGCTTCCACATCAGGTAGAACTCCCCAGTGGAGACGTTGGGGTCCCCGAAGCCGTGGAGGGCGCCCTCCTCATACGTGTTGTACCCTCCCTCGACGACGAACTCCTCCAGAGTCATCCCTGCTGGTACCCAGCAGTCGATGTCATACTTCGTGTAGTTGGACCAGCTCAGGTTCTCTATGTAGATGTAGAACCACACCTCTGGCGCCTCCTGCTCCGTCTCGGGTGGTGGCGGGTTCAGATAGATGTTGATGCTTGTTAAGGAACATACGACTAGCACAACAACTAACAGCGATAGGGGGGTCACAGGCCCGAGAACTACTTCACGTATCTTCATTCACTCACCTCATATGTACTGTAGAATCGAGTTCGGGTGCCGTCCCTTCAGTCTCTCATAACGGACACAGAGTTGCCACAGCACAGGTAGCCCAGCGAGCCACGCAATTACGGAGGGAATGAAGTCAAGTTTGATGTCCGAGGGGAGCGCACCCGGTAGTCTGAACCTGTACACCCATAGATGGGCAATGTAGAAGAAAAGCGCAGTTCTCCCCAATGTCGTTATGAACCCCAAACCGCCCTTACTTGGGTTAAATCTCTCGAAGAGGATGAGGCCGATGGCCATGATCAAGGCCGTGCCCCCAAGAGTCCAGAGCAGGAACCCAAGGCTTGGAGGATACTTCGCCAGCCAAAGCCACTCCCACAGCGAGTCGTCCATGCGTAGGCGGAGGTTACCGTAGCCGTTGAAGAACCTGATGATGAACCAGAGAGCCTTAGCTAAGAATCCGACAATTAGGAGAGGTTTCACCAGTCTGCCCACGTTAGAACTGTCATAACCATTTAGTAGGAGCCCAAAGACCCAGCCTAGGCCCATGACACCTACCCACGGGATCACAGGGTACCGGCCCGTGAAGGGGTACCAGTCCACCTCGTTCGGCTCGTGGATTATGACGCGGATGTAGTGGCCCCACCAGACGTTGTTAGGTATCCAGTCTAGTTTTAGGAACTGGTGGTTCATTATGATCAGTAGGCTCAAGGCGAGTATGATGTTCGGGGGGAG
>DASWLJ010000123.1:0-2369 GCA_036396185.1 Bathyarchaeia archaeon
TGAAGTACTACGCCTCGACCCTCATCGCGTTAAGCGTCCTGAACCCCGAGAACCAGCTGAGAGGCACCCTAATCCAGCCCACCGAGCTGGGCCACGGCTACCCGGACCAGCCCTTCGTCTCGATACACCTCCCTTTCTACAACGAGGCTAACGTGGCCCGACGCATAATAGACGCCTGCATCGACATGGACTACGTCAACTACGAGGTGCTGGTGGCCGACGACAGCAGGGACCAGACCCTGGACGCCCTCAGGGACTCGGAGTACAGGATAAGCAGGCCCATACTCAAGTTCATCCACAGGAGGGATAGGAGCGGATTCAAGGGCGGCGCCCTGCAGCAGGCCCTCAGGTACATGCACCCCGACGCGGAGTACGTGGTTGTCTTCGACGCCGACTTTATTCCGCCCCCCGACATCATAGCCAAGTTCCTGAGCATATTCGCCAGGGCGGAGGGCAGGGGCAAACCCGTCGCAGCCGTCCAGGGGTACCAGCTCCACTACCTCAACAAGAACGAGAACTGGTTGACCAAGGGCATACGGACCGAGTACAGCGGCAGCTACATGGTGGAGCGGGTGGCCGAGGAGGCCCTGGGGGCCATGAAGATGGTGAGCGGCAGCGTCTTCATGCTGAGGGCCGACGCCCTGAGGAGCCTAGGCTGGACCACGAGCATCACTGAGGACTGGGAGCTCACCCTCCGCCTCTACCTGGAGGGCTACAGGGTGGTGTACACGCCCCTGATCCAAGCAGCCGCGGAGATACCCAGCACTGTGAGCCGGCTGCTGAGGCAGCGCATGAGGTGGGCCGAGGGCCACACATACGCGGTGCGCCGCTACTTCTGGCGCGTGGTGCTGAGCACCAGGATGACCCTGACCGAGAAGCTGGAGTTCATGTACTTCGCGCCCTACTACCTGCAGTCCCTCTTCTTCATGCTGGGCATGGCCCTCTGGATAGTCTCTGAGGTCTACAGGCGGCGGCCCCCCTTCTGGACACCCGAGTTGGGCTGGGGCCTGGTGGTGAGCAACCTACTCGCTATACCACTGATGGGGCTGGCGGGCGTCTTCCTCGAAGGCGACCTGAGGGAGGACTACCAGGGAGTGCTCAGCTTCATAGCCATAGGCTACCTCGTTGCCCCCTACCAAGCCTACGCCGCCCTCAAGGGGCTGCTTGAGGGGGAGGAAGGCACGTGGATCAGGACCCTGAAGACGGGGAACATCACCGACAGCTTCATCGGCCTCAAGTTCAGGAGCCTGGTCAAGTGGCTCCGGGGCCTTGGGCTGACCAACGACTGGGGTGGCGAGCCTGCGAGGGTGGAGGCGCCGCTGCCCTGGGCGCCCGTGAGGAGGCTGCTCATGGCAGCCTGCGTGGTCCTTATGGCTCTGCCGTTCCTGGACAGGGTTCCGCCACTCGTCGACGCGATAGCCCGCCTACTGCTCTCGGACTCTGCGTACGCAGCTGTCTGGAGGATGACGATTGGGTAAACACTTCGCGGTCGAGGGGGGCAACCTCTACATCTTCACCACCGGGACAGACGTGATGCTGAACCTGAACAGCTTCCCGAGGGAGCTGGACCTATTCGAGGCGGACACCAGCTGGAGGGTGTCGCCTTGGGTGGCCGTCGTGGAGGACGTGCTGCACAGGCAGCTTGATAGAGCCCAGATAGTGCTGAGGCTTCACGGGTACGAGAAGGCGTCTCTGCCTAAGGGAGCGCTCGAGTCCTACTTCGTTGACGGGAGGGAGTCCATCATAATTGAGAAGTTGCTGGCGGGTAGGCTGCCCGCCCCGGTAATCTCGCTGGACGCCGGCGACGAAAGCTAAGCTTCGGCCTGCTTCTTCCCGAAGCCCACCACCAGGTCCACCAGCTTCTTGGAGTCGATCTCGGCTCGGGCCCTCCAGTCGAGGAACATGACGCCCTGCTCGTCCACTCCCAGGTACCCCTGCTGGATGTACTTGTCCAGGTTGAGCTTCACCCTCCACCCCGGAAGCTTGTCCTGCAGGACGCGCTCCACGTCGGTGCGGGGCGCCTTGCCCTGCTTCGAGATGAGGTACGCGACGCTGACGGCGAGCCCCGCGATGTCGTCTATCCTCCAACCTATGGTCTTGGCGGTCTTCTGGTCCACTGTGCCGCGCAGGGTTATGTAGAACCTGGCGTCAGCCAGCTGGCTGCCTGTGGGCTCCACTATGCTGGGGTCGTCTGTGACGCTGGTCACCTGGAGGTCCAGCGGCTGAAGCTGCTTGTCCAGCACCTCCACCACGCTCTGCCAGTCGGGGCCCAGCTCCTGCCTAAGCTCCCAGCCGCGTACGCCGGGCAGCTTGTGGTGCTTGAAGAAC
This sequence comes from Bathyarchaeia archaeon, assembly GCA_036396185.1. GTDB lineage: Archaea > Thermoproteota > Bathyarchaeia > TCS64 > TCS64 > RBG-16-57-9. Next base: position 2,329 of record DASWLJ010000123.1, read on the forward strand.
AGCAGGTGCACCGCGTCCTTGACCTTGCGGGCGTACGCCTG
>DASWLJ010000124.1:0-2200 GCA_036396185.1 Bathyarchaeia archaeon
AGAGTCCGCGACTACTCTGAGCTCAGAGAGGAGCTGAGGAAAACTGGCAAAATACGCGTTAAAGACGACTAAGGTCTTCGATAAGTCGTTAAAGCGACTAGACCCTCAAGTTGTTGATAGGATTGATGAGGCGATCATTAATCTTTCAGAGGACCCTTATCTCGGGAAGCCTCTGCGTGGAACTCTCAAAGATGAGTGGAGTCTTAGGGTAGGCGACTACCGTGTCATCTACCACGTGGATGAGATGATTAGGATGGTTACCCTTTACACTGTTGATCACAGGTCAAGGGTCTATCGATAACAAGGAGGGCCAAAGTCTCAGTAAAAAATATGTTGTTTTAATGATCTTCTCACTCGATCCTTTGGAGCTTAAAGACCACCGGCCGTAAGCCGTCGGTACAGCAGCTGACCATCTGCCCCTTCTTCTTGATCCACGGGAAGTCTCCGCCCATGGCCAGGTGGGCCACGTCGCGCTGGATGTCTGCCCAGGCCCAGGCGCAGAACCCCTCAGGAATGTTGAGGGCCTTGCTGACGTACTCGGCGCCCACCTTGAAGCGGGAGCACTCCGGCGTCACCGAGTCCGCGACCAGCTCCTTGAAGATGGGCCCCGGCTTAAGCAGGGCCGCCACTGTGATCTTTACGTCGTTCACCAATTAATCACCAGGGCTAGTATATTGGCGGCCGTATTTAAGGGGGGTCAATCCCCGGCCTGGATGTGCCTCAAAATCTCTTTCCAGTGGTCGTCTTCGGCCAAGCCTAGGTCCTTGAACCCGTTCACACGCCTCCACTCCCTGTGGGTGGGTCCGGCCCCCGAGGCTAGGTGCCGGGCCAGGGCCTCCTCGGACGCGAACATGCCCTTGCAGCCCTTGATAGGGCAGGGCACCGTGAGGGCGGGCGTCTCCCGCCCGGCGAGGCTCTTCCCGAGGCTGTAGGCTTCCTCCAGCTTCCCGGGGCTCTCGTTGACGTGGCTGGAGTTCGAGTTGTACCTGACTACGTGTAGGTTCATTCCGGCCCACGCCGCGATGGACCTGTACATCCTGACGGCGAGGTATACGCCGTCCGGGTCCTCGGCCACGTAGGTGACTATCAGCACCAGGGTTTTGCCGCTGAGGTTGTTGGGACCGTTGCCGTCCAGGAGCCCCTCCAGGCGGTCCATGAAGGTCTTCATCTGGCCGCATATGGTCCACCAGTAGATGGGTGTGGCGAAGACCAGTAGGTCCGCCTCAGCGAGCAGCGGGTAGACGCCTGCCATGTCGTCGTCTATGACGCAGCCGGGCTCTCCCAGCTTGAGGCAGCTCCAGCAGCCCCTGCAGTGGCGGATGTCCATCTCGTTGAGGAACAGCTCCCTGATCTCGGTCTCGCCGGCGTCCCTGAGCCCCCGGATGAGGCTGCGGGCTAGCGTGATGGAGTTACCGTCCCTCCTGGGGCTGGCCTCGACCACAAGCGTCTTCATGATGAGAGTTTGAGGCCGCGAATTATTTAACGGGTAGTCAAGACCGTTCCTTGAACTCCACCACGGAGGCTTCAATCCATGATAAATCCTTATTATCCACGGTTTCCCAGCCCAACACATGGAGAAGTACCAGCACGTTAGGTTCCGGTGGTGGAACCCTGTGAACCTGGATAAGGCCAAGGAAGAGCTAAAGGGCTTTAAAGCCAACGTCAAACAGCTCCCCACAGGCGGATTCGACCTCTACAAGGACGACAAGCTTGAGCTGTCGGCCGCCTCGGACACCCTTGTGGCACACCTCAGCGGGTTCAGGGCCGTCCTCACCCAGAGGGAGGCCAAGCCCTTCACGAAGCGGGACGTGGAGCTGCGGGAGAAGGTCAGGGGGATGTACCCCCAGGACAGGCCCACGCCGTTCCCGTGGGAGTGGTCCCCGGAGCCCAGGTTCACTGTCGAGGAATAGGTGGACCACTAGTACCTGATACCGTTTCATCAAACTTTTTTAAACGCCCTGCGAGGTTCACGCAAACCTTCCCCGGTGAACGCGTTGCATGCAATACAGGCGGTGAACATATCCAAGAGCTTCGGCTCGGTAAGGGTCCTGGACGACGTAAACCTCACCGTGGACAGGGGAGAGTTCTATGGGCTCTTCGGTCCAAACGGGGCGGGTAAGACGACGCTCCTCAGGGTGCTCACGGGGCAGCTGGCCCCCGACTCCGGGTCAGCCACCACGGCGGGCGTCCCCCACACGGA
>DASWLJ010000125.1:0-6533 GCA_036396185.1 Bathyarchaeia archaeon
TCAGGCAGCACCATCAAGGCCAGGATGGACAAGGGCTACAACATGGTGACCCTGGGCAACGACCTGATCTACATGAGGAGGGGCGTGGAGGCCCACCTCAAGGAACTGGGCATAAAGAAGTAGCCCCTATTTTTTTAATCCCAACTTTAACTCCTTTATCTATCTGCATCTACGTCAACATACAGGCGCACGTTTTTTACACGTGGCTCGTAACTGGTTTATTCCTGGTAGGTGGGAATTCATGTTTTTTTTAGCTGGTTCCGGGGTTTGTTACATGGAAAAGGTAGAAGATTGAGTACGTTCCAAGTAAAGGATGGAAAGGAGATTTAAAGTGTCCTCACTGTGGACACAAGTTTAGACAAACATTGATGAAAGACTTCTAGCTTCTCCATTACTTAATCATCTCCTTCATGTTTTCTGGTAGTAGATCCTTGATCTGTTTCTTTGCCTCGTCGGGGAGGCTGTTCATGAATGTCGTTAGACTAGCTCCGAAGGACGCTCCCTGCATTGGGCCAACGGTTTGGCCAAACAGTTCAGTCATTCCACCGGCAATTATCTGCGTCTTCGCTGACGAGACAGCCTTCGCCAGATTCACGTACTTTGCGATCTCTACGTCCCTAGCAGCGTACACCATTGAGATAACTGCAGCTCCTTCTTGTAGGGCTTTCTCGGCAAGGGCTAACTCGGCTTTACCATCCGCCTCGGCAAGTAACTTCTGACGTACACCCTCTGCTTCAGCGAGTAGCACAGCCTTCTTCGCCTCACCCTCTGCTTTACCAGTGATCTCTGTGATGTCTGCGTTGGCTTTACCAGTTTTCAGTTTGTACTCGGACTCTCCGTCTGCTTCAAGTATCTTCGACTGTTTCTTTCCTTCAGATTCCTTGATGGATGCTTCCTTCGTACCATTGGCTGTTTTAACTATTGCTTCTGCCTCGTACTCAGCTTTTCCAACTGAGTACGTTCTCTCCGCGTGAATCTTCTGCTCGTTTGCTTTCTGGATTGCCTGTTGTGTTTCTAGTTCCTTTTGTTGCGTAGTAATGTTTATTGCCTTCTCTTTTTCTATGTGTCGTTTCCTATAAGTCTCCTCGTTCTGCGCTTCTGTAAGTTCTGCTGTTTTCTTGTTATCGGATTCAGCTATTCTTGCTTCTCTGTCTCTAATTGCAACCGCTGTCCTAGCTTCTGCTTCAATAGATTTCGCTCTCTGTCTTTCCAAATTAGAGATAACGAGTGCTCTGTCTTGCCCGGCCTCTGGCGGATCGTCCTCGATATGAAGAACTTCTAGGTCTGTTAGTGTCAGTCCCCATTTCTTCAGAGATACGTCGATGTCTTCTTCTATCTGTTTCGCGATTAGCTTTCTATCCTGGAATATTTGTACAATTGTTAATTTCATCGCCGACGTTCTAGACACAGACTGAATCAACGGAGAGATGTCTCTACTCAACCGTGTAGACACAGCCTGTATGAGCTTCTCTTTATCAAGCTCCCTGAGGTCTTCTACAGTCATTATTTCTCCGATTCTTTCAGCAGCCACGGTTGGTTCGTCGACAATTAACCAAGCGACAATATTACATCTGAACGGTGCGAAGTCCTTGTCGTGCAGTGACATTTGGTTTACGCTAATTGGTATCTGCTCCAGTGGTAGTATAATCCTGGCCATTATCATTGGTATGTAAAAGTATGACGCAGAATATCCGTCCCTGGACATGTAGACGGTCTTCGTCCTGCCCCTGACAACCACATGTACCTGATGTGGTGGGACCACAACGTATATTTTCTTGAATGTTTGTACTGCTACAATTAGTACGAGAATTATTACTAGTGCGTTAACAGCTATGTCGAAGACACTTCCAAACTGGATTCCGAACAAACTTTCTAGCATTTTTCTCTTTTCCTCCTCTTATCTCTTCTTTGTTAAGCCCGTAACGTGGGCAATCCGGTCAGTTGTTAACTATTGACATCGATCTATATATCGTTGCGCGCGATATTTACGGTTCTGCTCCATATGCGCGTAAAACTATTCTATGTTTGCTCGTACAGAAGAATTCAAGTGCTGTTTTATATGCATCTAAATGAAGGCGCATTTAGTGTAAAAAGAAACTATTATTAAAGAAATTGATGATCGTGTACAACGGTCCAAGGAACCAAATTACTCAATTTGGTATTGCGGGATTACGGTGGACCCAGATGCCCGTAAACGGAGGACGAGTCAGTCCAGTATTGGATGCAGTGGAAAGTTGACTTGGAAAAAGTCGCCCGTGAGATCGAAGAACACTTTCACAAAAAGGGTATGAAAGGTGATAGCGGCGGAGGCCAGATAGCAAGTAAAGATATCGAAATAAATGATCTAGAATCCCAGATAATTAATTTACAGTCTCAATTGGTGGGGCTTCACGCCTCTTAGCAGCGCCGTCATACGTGAGCCGCCCATCGTGGAGGCTGTGAACTGGGGCGCGGGGACGCTACCCAGAGCTTATAGATGTCCGCGGCGTCTTCAACTGTATGTACGTTAAGCGGGTCACATCCATCAAGAAGAAGCCCCTCGTGGACGCGCATGGGGCGGCGGCCCTCTACCAGATATTCTGGCAGGAGGATGAGAGCGGCAAGGTTTTCAGGGCGAAGAAGCCTGAGCCTATGAAGGGTTTCCGTCACTTCGCCAGGATCACCCTGGAGCCCGGGGAGACCAACAACATGCACACCCACAGGGACGCCGAGCAGGTGTACTTCGTCCTCAGGGGCGGGGGAACCGTGCATGTGGGGGACGAGAAGAGGACCGTGAAGGCTGGGGACGCCGTGTTCCTGCCCGTGGGCGTTCCCCACGGCTTCTTCAACACGGGTGACAGGAGGACGGTTCTCCTGCTCGTCGGAACAAAGGCATGATCCTGACCCTTTTACTAATCTGGTCCTCCACGGATCATTAATTGACACCTTCAATGGCGCGAGCGTGCTATGATTGTGTTGCTTTGTCGTTGCCCACCCGTTCATCGTTTTTTTAAATACACATTAGGTTTGGGCAGGCAACAAGAGAGCGTAGGAGTGAGAAAACGAAGATTGGTTTGGTACCATATTTTTATTCGTATTCCACGGTGGCGGGCGGCTTCGGGGTAACATCATAGTACACGCCTGTTACGCCCGCGCAGGAGTCAAGCACCTTCTCGGCCGCCCCCCTCAGGGTCGCCCACGGGAGTCTCACGTTCTCGGCCGTCAGGAAGTCCCTGGTCTTCACCGCCCTCATGGAGACGGCGTAGCCGTCCCCTGGCCTCTCGTCCACAAGGACGAGGAGTCTCGTCGCATCAGGGTGCCTGTCCTTGAGGCGTGTGAGCACCCCGGCCAGGTCGTTGTAGCTGGGCTCAACGGCTTCGCCGCCGCTGTCCCTGAGAGCCAGGGTCACCACCGAGCCGTAGGTCCTCTTCCCGTCTATCATGCCCGTCGCCTTCTCGTTAAGGAGCCCCGCCCGTACCTGCTTGGGGTCAAGCCGGGTTACCTCCGCGGCGGCCCTCTCGATCGCCTTCACGCGCCTGGGCGACTGGCCGCTGAATATGGCGCAGAAGTACTGGCTTGGGCCGTGGGGCTTGAAGGACTGCTCCACGATGAGCGTCGCCTTCTTGAGCTCCTCCAGCTTCTCGGGGGTTATCTCGCCCACCACCCTGATGCTGAGGCCTGGCCCGGGGAAGGGCTGCCTCTCAGATAGCTCGGGGGGTGCCCTCAGGGCCCGCGCGACCTCTCTCACCTGGTACTTGTACAGGCTCTTCACGGGCTCGATCACCTTGAACCCGAACCTCTCAACCGGGTTGATCCCTATCTGCTCCAGTATGTTGTGCTGGGTCTTTATGCCTGCGGCCGTCTCGTCGATGTCCGCCTTGATTGTTCCCTGGACCAGGTACTTCACGCCCTCGGCCTTCGCTACGTCGCCCAGGGTCTCGTAGAAGGTTCTCCTGAAGGCTTTGCGCTTCTCCTCGGCGTCCGAGAGCCCCCTGAGGGCCTCCATGAACCTCTTCCTCTCGTTCAGTATCTTGACGGTTAGGTTGACGGGCTCGCTGCCCAGCGTCGCCTTCACCTGCTCTCCTTCGCCGATGCGCATGAAGTTGTCGTCTACGAAGACGCAGACAAGGTTGTCGCCGATGGCCCTGTGGGTGAGTATGGCCGACACGGAGCTGTCCACGCCGCCGGAGACGGCCACCAGGGCCTTGTCTCGGCCGAGGGCTCTCCTCACCGCATCGACCTGGTTCTCTATGAAGGCTTCGACGTCGAAGTCAGGCATCATAATCAGAGCATCATTGCTGGATTCCCTGATAAAAGCTTTACAGCCTGGACTGAGAACGTGTTAAAAACTGGTGCATACTGGTCCGCGGTTTAATCTGGCGTGAAACGTTTAATTATAAACGGGCGTCTACATGGGTAAGGCGATGCGAGCATGGTTCGGAACGTTGCTGTCATAGGCGCAGGCGTCATCGGTGGCGCGATAGCCAAGTGCTTGGTCCAGTCGGGGAAGGTTGAGAGGGTCTACGCTACGAGGAGGAACATAGAGGCGCTCATACCGTTGGCTGATCTAGGCGTCAACATCTCGGACAGCAATCCTGCGGCGTGCCGCGAAGCCGACGTGGTATTCATATGCGTGAAGCCGGGGGACACGGAGAAGGTCCTAGTCGAGGTCAAGGGCGAGATACAGGACAAGCTGGTGATCTCCACCGCCGCCATCATCCCACTCAAGTTCCTAGAGTCCAAGGCGCCCGGCGCCAGGTACGTCAGGACCATGCCCAACGTGGCGGCAATAGTGGGGGAGAGCTTCACAGCCTACAGCATGGGCTCATCGGCCACGCTCCAGGACAAGGCCGTGGTTGAGACGCTCCTCGGAACCATGGGCACATGCATGGAGATCGAGGAGAAGTACATCGACGCTGTCACCGGCCTCAGCGGGAGCGGCCCCGCCTACATAGCCATAGTCATAGACGCGCTCACCTACGCGGGCCTCAGGGTCGGGCTCCCCAGGGACCTCTCAAAGCTGGCGGCGGCCCAGTCCGTGCTGGGCACGGCAAAGATGATCGTCGACGGCGTCATGACTCCGTCCGAGATAGAGGAGATGGTCACCACCCCCGGAGGCACAACCATCGAGGGCATCTACGAGATCGAGGACGGCAAGCTGAGGACGGCGCTGATGAACGCGGTGCAGGCAGCCACCAACAAGTGCATCAACATTAGGCACCTCTGGGACAGGGACGACTAGCCCGCCTCAGAAAAAATATAACGCCCACGCTTCCTGTATCATCTGAGGACATTCCACATGTACGACCTACTGGTCAGGAACGGAAAGATCATCGACGGCGCAGGGAACCCGTGGTACATGGGCGACGCCGCCGTCATGAGAGGAAAGATCGCGAGGATAGCCAGGAGCATAGACGACGAGGCCAAGAGGACGCTGGACGCGTCGGGGCTCGTCGTGTGCCCCGGGTTCATAGACGCCCACAGCCACGGTGACCACAACACCCTTGTCTACAGGGAGATGGAGAACGTCATCCACCAGGGCATAACCACCGTCATGGCTGGGCAGTGCGGCTCCACGCCTGCGCCGCTGAGCGAAAAGAGCAGGGCGCAGGCCCAGAGACAGGTGGACGCATCCCTCCCCGAGGGATACAGGCTTGAGCTGACGTGGAGCACCTTCGACGAGTACCTCAAGATGGAGGAGAAGAAGGGCCTCGGAGCCAACGTCGGCCACATGGTGGGCCACGGCGCCGTCAGGGCCGCCGGGATGGGCCTGGATGCGAGGGACCCCACAGCCGCTGAACTTGAGACGATGAGGGAGCTGACGGCCGAGGCCATGGAGGCGGGCGCATACGGCCTCAGCACCGGCCTCATCTACCCGCCGGGCATCTACGCCAAGACGCCTGAGATCATAGAACTGGCCAAGGTGGCGGCGAGGTACGGAGGAGTCTACGACAGCCACATCAGGGGCGAGGGCAGAACACTCATGAAGGCCCTATCTGAGGCCATCGAGATAGGGGAGAAGGGGGGCCTACCAGTCCAGATAAGCCACCACAAGATAGCCAGCAAGAGCATCTGGGGCCACAGCGTGCAGTCCCTCAAGCTGTTCGAGGAGGCCAGGGCGAGGGGAGTCGACGTGACGGTAGACCAGTACCCCTACAAGGCGGGCTCGACGGGCCTCATGACCCTGCTGCCGCCCTGGGTCCACGACGGAGGCAACGAGGCCGCCCTGGAGCGGCTAAAGGACCCGAAGCTCAGGGAAAGGATGCGCCGTGAGATAGAGAAGGGGATACCCGGGTGGGAGAACTTCGCCGGCGAGCTGGGCTGGGAGAACGTGTACGTCACCTCCGTGAAGACCGACGAGAACAGGCCCGTGGAGGGGATGAACATGGTTGAGGTCAAGGATCACCGTGGGGCCCCGGACGAGTTCACGGCCCTGTACCAGCTTCTGCTTGAGGAGGAGGGCGCGGCGAGCATGGTCATCTTCTACGGCGACGAGGACGACGTGAAGAGGATCATGCAGAGCCCGCTCCACATGGTGGGCACAGACGCCGGCT
>DASWLJ010000126.1:0-15115 GCA_036396185.1 Bathyarchaeia archaeon
TCGGCAGCAACACCAGCGAGCAGCACCCGCTGATAGCCAGGCGAATCATCAGGGCCGTGAAGAACGGGGCCGGGCTCATAGTCGCCGACCCACGGGAGATACCGTTGTGCGAGTACGCCGAGGTCTACCTGCAGCATAGGCCCGGCACCGACGTGGCGCTGCTCAACGCTATGATGAACGTGATAATAGAAGAGGGGCTACACGACGAAGCCTTCATAGAGGAGCGCACCGAGGGCTTCCAGAAGCTACGCGAGACGGTGAAGGGCTACCCTCCTGAGAGTGCCGAGGAGATCACAGGCGTACCGGCTGAATCCATCAGGGCCGCGGCCCACCTCTACGGTCAAGCCGGTGAGGCAGCCCTCTTCTTCAGCATGGGGATCACTCAGCACACCACAGGCGTGGACAACGTCAAGAGCTGCGCCAACCTAGCCATGCTCACGGGTAACGTGGGCCGCCCCGGCACAGGCGTCAACCCCCTGAGGGGCCAGAACAACGTGCAGGGCGCATGCGACATGGGTGCTCTGCCCAATTACCTGCCCGGTTACCAGAGCCTGAATAGCCGTGAGGCCCGCTCCGCGTTCGAGAGGGCGTGGAGCGTGGAGCCGCCGGCCGGTGACGGGCTCACTCTAACCGAGATGGTGGATGTGGCCGGTGACAGGGTGAAGGCTGTCTTCGTCATGGGGGAGAACCCCATGCTCAGCGACCCTGACATCGGCCACGTGGAGGAGCGACTGAGGAGGCTGGAGTTTCTGGTCGTCTCGGAGATGTTCATGAGCGAGACGGCGCTGCTCGCGGACGTGGTGCTTCCCAGCTGCAGCTACGCTGAGAAGGACGGCACCTTCACGGCCACCGACAGACGCGTCCAGCTTGTGAGGAAGGCCGTGGAGCCACTGGGGGACTCCAAGCCGGACTGGTGGATCATACAGGAGCTTTCGAAGCGGCTAGGATACCCCATGAACTACAAGAGCCCGGCGGAGATCATGGACGAGGTCGCGTCCGTCGCCCCCATCTACGGGGGGGTCAGCCACGCCAGGCTCCAGACAGAGGATATTAGGTGGCCGTGCAGGGACACTGGCGACCAGGGGACCAGGATACTTCACGTTGAACGTTTCAGCAGGGGCAGGGGGAGGTTCCACGCCGTGGAGTACAGGCCCCCCGCCGAGACCATCGACGAGGAGTATCCCCTGACTCTGACGACCGGCCGCCTCCTGTTCCACTGGCACACGGGCACCATGACGAGGCGCAGCGGCACACTCACCGACCAAGTGAACGAGGCGTACGTTGAGGTGAATCCCCGGGACGCTGAGGCCATGGGGATAGAGGACTTGGAGAAGGTTCGTGTGTCCAGTAGACGCGGCGGCATCGAGTTGAAGGCGCGGGTCACGCCTAGGATCAAGCCAGGCACGGTCTTCATCCCGTTCCATTACGCTGAGGCGGCGGCCAACAGGCTCACCATAAACGCGGTGGACCCCGTGGCTAAGATACCGGAGTTTAAGGTTTGCGCCGTGAGGGTGGAGCGGGTTTAATGGGCCTACTGTGGTTGTTTCTTCCGTGATTATTTTTTTGGTTGCCTTTAACCATTATATGTTAACTTGAATGTGTTTAGCGCTGGACGGGGATGATATCCTGGGACGTGGCCCTATTCCTCTGGGACGTTAATCACATGATGTACGCCATCATCATGCATTAAGCCTGTGTGGAAAGCGTATTATTCCTCGGCTCCGAGATCAGGTACGATTCCTATGCCTGATATCATGAAGACGGAGAAGATGGTGGAGTACCAGAAGGGCGCAGTGGTGAGCCGCACCCTCATCAATAAACCCGCGGGGACCGTGACCCTGTTCAGCTTCGACAAGGGTGAGGGCCTGAGCGAGCACACCGCCCCCTACGACGCCCTGGTTCAGGTCTTGGACGGTAAGGCCGAGATAACGATAGACGGTGAGCCCCACAACCTGGGGCGGGGCGACATGGTCATCATGCCCGCCAACTCCACCCACGCCTTGAAGGCCGTCGAGCGGTTCAAGATGATGCTGGTTATGGTTAAGGGCTAGGTGACCTTGGCACCATTGGCTATGTGTCTGTCCGTGGTGAGGAGCGCCAGCGCGCCCTCCTTGGTCTCGGCGGCCAGCAACATCCCGTTGCTGGTCTCCCCGAACATCTTGGCGGGCTTCAGGTTACAGATCACTGGGATGCGCAGGCCCTGCAGGTCCTCCGCCGCGTAGTAGTCCACGAGGCTTGTGAGTATCTGCCTTGTGTGGTCCCCCATGTCCACCTGGAGCCTGTACAGCTTGTCGCTGCCCGGGACCCTGGCCACCTCGGCGACGGTGCCGACCCGTATGTCCAGCCTCTTGAAGTCCTTGTAGGATACCTCTTCGCTCATCTCGGCTTCACCCCCACATGGGGCCGACGGTTTTTAAGGCTAATCCACGGCGAGACTCCCAGCTCACCTCCACTATGCGTCGCTCGGTTCCGCACCCGTTCATGAGAACATGTTTTATTCCCGGCTAAAGACCATCCGCGAGAGGTGACGGGATTGAGGTACAGGGTTCACCGTTTCGAGATCAAGATGTCCCAGGACCAGGACAGGCTGGAGGAGTTCCTCAACGGGCTGAAGGGGGAGCTCGTGGCCATCGTACCCAACGTGAGGCCTCACTTCACCATGGGCGGGATGGGGTCCAAGGTCAGCTTCCTCTTCATCGTGGAGAGGCTGGGCTAGGAGAGGTAACGCAGGGCCAGCCGCGTGTACATCTCCGAGACCGGCTTCAACCAATCTAGGGGCACGTACTCGTTGGCCTGGTGGGTGTTGCCCCTCCTGGGGCCCAGGTGGAGGCACGGTATCCCGCCGACCCCCGCCAGGGTGTTGGCGTCCGTTATGCTTTTGCTGTACTGATAGACGGGCTCACGGCCCATGACCTGCCTGTAGACGCCGTGGAACAGCTTTAGTATGGGCTCCTTGGGGTCCATCTCGAAGCTCTCGTAGACAGGGGGCTTGGTCCCAACCACGACCCTGGACCGTAGCCCCAGTGAGGCTACGAGTTCTTCCATGTCGGCTACCGCGCCTTCCACGGTCTCACCCGGCACCAGTAGTCGGTTCACCTCGAACCTGCACTTGGCTGGCACAACGACGCTATACCTTTCGTAGCCGCCCTCAATCTTGAGCGTGCTGTAGTTTCCTCTGCCGAACTTGTGGTGCTCCCCTAACCTCAGCTTGTTCAGGTTGGCGAGGATAGTACCTGCTTCCTCCACCGCGTTCACGCCGTCCTCGGGCCTGAACCCGTGGGCCGCCTTACCGTGGACGTGGATGTCGTAGAGTATCTTGCCGACGATGCCCAGCGGTATGGGCTTGGACTCGTCCCCGGGGTAAGGCTCCGCCAGCACCGCCGCATCCACCCCACCGTACTCCGTCTTCAGCAGCTCCTTCGCCCCGTCACCCATGGCCTCCTCGTCGATGACTCCGCTGAAGCTCAGCTCACCCCTGAACTCGGCGCCCGAGTCAGCCACCGCCCTCAACATGTTCAGGGTGCACGCAAGCCCCGCCTTCATGTCGCAGCTGCCCAGCCCGTAGAGCCTGTCATTCTTCACCACAGGCGTGAAGGGGTCCGTCTCCCAACCCTCCACCACGGGGACGGTGTCCAGGTGTCCGTTGAAGTGGAGCCTCTTCCCAGACTCGGAGCCTCCCATCTTGGCGTACACGTTGGGGCGCCCCGGGTGCACCTCGTGCAGCTCCGTCTCCAGCCCCAAGGAGTCAAGCTCCGCCTGAATGTAGTGGGCCAGCTCTCCTTCCTCGCCCACCACGGAGTTGATGCGCACCATCTCCTCAAGCATTCTCAGCGTGTAGCCATAGTCCAGCCTCCCGACGGCGTCCGATTCCACGTCGATCATGTTGGGCTCAAAAATACGCCCTAGAATATATGAGTTCATCCATTCGCCACGAATACCTCTAAATAATGATGGGGCGGACATACAGGGATGGATCATGCTGGCCATTAAAGGTGGAAGGATACTCACGATCACCAAGGGCGTGATCGAGGAAGGCACCGTACTCATCGAGGACGGCAAGATATCCAAGGTGGGTAAGAACGTCAAGATCCCTAAGGACGCCGAGGTCATAGACGCGTCGGGCAAGGTAGTGATGCCCGGACTCGTTGAGGCCCACAGCCACATAGGCATCTGGGAGGAAGGCATCGGCTGGGCCGGGAGCGACGGAAACGAGATGACCGCACCCGCGACGCCGGAGGTGAAGGCCCTCGACGGCATCAAGGCCAACGCCGACGAGACGGGGCTCCGAGCGGCGCTGGAGGCGGGGATCACCACGGTCAACATCATGCCTGGCAGCGCCAACGTCATAGGAGGCTGGGGCGTCGTTGTGAAGACGGCCCCCAAGACCACCGTGGAGGACATGGTGCTGATGCACCCCTCAGGAATGAAGTGCGCCTTCGGCGAGAACCCCATGCGCGTCTACGGCGTGGACAAGAAGCAGTACCCGTCAACCCGCATGGGTGAGGCCGCCGTGCTCCGCAAGTGGCTGCAGGACGCCAAGACCTACATGGAGAAGAGGGAGAGGCTCAAAGACGACCCGGACAAGCTACCCGACACAAACCTCCAGCTGGAGGCCCTGATACCAGTCCTGAGAGGAGAGATACCCCTGAAGGTTCACAGCCACAGGGCCGACGACATAGCCATAGCCATCAGGGTCGCCGAGGAGTTCGGCGTCAAGCTCACGTGGGAGCACGCCACAGAGGGCCACAGGAACGCGGAGTGGATAGCCAAGAAGGGCATACCGGCCGTGTGGGGCCCCAGCCTCATGAGCCGCCCCAAGTGGGAGATGAGGGAGCTCAGCTTCAAGACTCCTAAAGCGCTGTACGACGCGGGGGTCAAGTTCGCCATCCAGACCGACTCCACGGGCCAGGACATATCGTTCCTACCAATCTGCGCTACACTGGCCGTGAGGAACGGCCTCCCACGCGAGGCTGCCCTGAAGGCCATAACCATCAATCCGGCGGAGATACTGGGCGTCGCCGACAAGGTGGGCAGCATCGAGGAGGGCAAGGACGCGGACATCCGCATCCTGAGCGGCGACCCCCTGGACGTTCTGTCCGTGGTGGAGATGGTAATCATCGACGGGAAGGTCGAGTACAAGGCGTAGAGCCGACTCGACCCGTCGATAATTTTTTTTTACTTCAGGTATCTCAGGGCGATCCTGGCGTACATCTCGCTCACGGGCGGCAGCCACTCCAGCTTCACGTACTCGTTGGGGCTGTGAGGGTCACCGCGCTGGGGCCCTATGTGTACGCTCTCGATGCCCTGCTCCCCCTGGAAGATGTTTGCGTTGGTGATACCGTACGCGTACTCGTAGAGGGGCTCCCTGCCCATGACCTGCTTGTAGACCCCGTGCAGTGTGCTCATGAGGGGGGCATCCCTGGATGCGATGTATGGCTCATACCTGGGCGGCTTGACGCCGACCTCCACCTCGGACCTGAGGCCCAGGGAGTCCACAAGCCTCCTCATGTCGGCCAGTGCGTACTCCACGGACTCCCCCGGCACCAGAAGCCTGTTCACTTCGAACCGGGCCGACTCGGGCACCACGACGCTGTACACCTTGTAGCCGCCCTCCGTCTTCAGGGTGCACACGGTGCCCTTTCCGAACTGCGGGTGGTCCTTCAGCACAAGCTTATCCAGGTTAGCGATAATCTTGGCGGCATCCTCCACGGCGTTGACGCCGAGGTGGGGCCTGAACCCGTGGGCCGCCCTCCCCTTCACCTTCACGTCGTAGAGGACCTTTCCCGTCAGCCCAAGGGGTATGGGCTTGGTCTCGTCGCCGCAGTAGCTGTACGTCAGCACGACACCGTCCAGGCTCCTCCACCTGGGGTCCTTCATCATCCTCCAGGCGCCCTTGTCGGTGGACTCCTGGTCTATGACGCCGCTGAAGCTCAGCTCGCCCTTGTACTGGGCACCTGAGTCGGCTATCGCCCGGATCATGTTCAGGCTGCAGGCGATGCCTGTCTTCATGTCGCAGGCGCCTCGCCCGTACATTCTGCCGTCCTTCACCACCGCCTTGAAGGGTTCGGTTCTCCAGTCGTCGCCGGCGGGCACAGTGTCCGTGTGGGCGTTGTAGTTCAACCTTTTACCCGGCTTGGAGCCTTCAAGGACACCGTACACGTTGGGGCGGCCCGGCTCCACGTACTCCAGCTCGGTCTCCATGCCGTAGGACTCCAGCTTCTCCTTGATGTAGAGAGCCAGGGCCTCCTCGTCGCCCGTCACCGAGGGGATGCCTATCATCTCCTCGCTCAGCCGTACAGTGTAGGCGTCGTCCAGCCGCCTGAGAACCTTGTCGAGCATGGGTGTAAGAAGAGCCGGGGCAGTATAAGGGGTGCGCTACGTGAGGAACCTGTCCGCCATCAGCGTAAACACCCTGCTCACAGGGCCGAGACTGTCGATGAGCGTGTACTCGTCCCTCTGGTGGGGGCCGCCCGGGAACGGCCCTAGGTGGACGCAGGGTATGCCTCCCTCCCCCGCGAAGGTGTTGGCGTCCGTGATGCTGCTGCTGTACTCGTAGCTGGGCGCCTTCCCCATAACTTCGCGATAGACGCCGTCGAAGACCCGTATCAGGGGTTCATCCCTGTCCAGCACATACGATGCGTAGTATGGCGGCTTGGTCTTGACCTCCACACGCGCGTCCAGGTTCAGGGACTCCACGAGCTCCTCCATGTCGCGCACTACTGACTCCTTGGTTTCCCCAGGCACCATGAGCCTGTTGACCTCGAAGCGGCAGTGGGCGGGCACCACCACACTGTACACCGTGTATCCACCCTCGATCTTAAGGGTGCAGTAGTTGCCCCTGAACTGGGGGTGCATAGGAATCCTCAGCTTTTGCAGGTTAGCCAGTATGACGCCTGCCTGCTCCACGGCGTTTACCCCCTGCCCGGGGCTGAACCCGTGGGCAGCCCTGCCATGGACGTGCACGTCGTAGAGGACCTTCCCAGTTATACCCAGGGCTGTGGGCCTCTTCTCGTCTGCCATATATGGCTCAGCCAGCACTATGGCGTCCACTTTCCCGTACTCGGTCTTCAGCATGGCCTTGGCACCCTCGCCGAGGGCCTCCTCGTCTATAACCCCGCTGAAGCTGAGCTCACCCCTGAACCCGTGGCCCGACTCCGCGTAGGCCTTGATCATGGTGAGGATGCAGGCGATGCCGCCCTTCATGTCGTTGCTGCCCAGCCCGTATATCCTATTGCCATCCACTTCAGGCGTGAAGGGGTCCCTGGTCCAGCCCGCCACCACGGGCACCGTGTCAAGGTGCCCGTTGAAGTTTAGCCTCTTTCCCTTCTTGGCGCCCTTCAGCTTGGCGTACACGTTGGGGCGGCCAGGCTGGGCATCGTGGAGCTCGGTCTTCAGGCCCATGGAGTCCACCTCATCCCTGAGGTAGTGGGCCAGCTCCTTCTCCTCCCCCACCACGGAGGGTATCCGTATCATCTCCTTGAGGACACGTAGAGTGTAGCCGTCATCCAGCCCCCTGAGAACATCCTCGATCATAGTACCAATAATTGCAGGCTCCTGGTCTAAATGATTATCTAGCGAGACGTGAACCACGCGGTCACAGTATCCTCATGGTCTAGAACCCCGCATCGAGTTGCACTCTGATTCATATCAGGCTCTTATATACAGAACCGTTTCACCCTTCTATCAAGGGTAAAAGTGGATGGAAAATGGGTAAAGTAATTCGCGTGGACATGGAGAAGCTAACAGCCAAAACAGAGAACCTTCCCGACAAGTACAGGAACAAGGGCGGAAGGTGGCTCACCGACAGCTACATCTCCGATGAGGTGGACCCGGAGTGCCACCCCCTCGGACCGAGAAACAAGCTCGTGTTCGCACCAGGGATGGTCACAGGCACGAAGGCACCCAGCTCGGGGAGGCTATCCGTTGGAGCCAAGTCGCCTCTGACAGGAGGGATCAAGGAAGCAAACGCAGGCACACCCTTCGCCGAGCAGCTCGCGCTTCTCGGGTACAGCGCCATAGTCGTCGAGGGACAACCCAAGGACAAGAGCAAGTACTGGCAGCTCGAGGTCGACGCCAAGGGCGTCAAGCTAGCGGAGACTAAAATAGGGGTCGGAGACGTCCTCTCCAAGGCCTACAGCGAACTCTTCAAGAAGTACGGCAAACACGTGGGCATCGCCTCCATAGGTTCAGCGGGTGAGCAGCAGCTCGCAGCCGCAGGCATCTGCTTCAACGACATGGACGGGAGGGCCAGCAGGTACGCCGGAAGAGGCGGCCTCGGCGCAGTCATGGGAAGCAAGAAGCTCAAGTACATCATATTGGACGACAAGGGAGCAAAGGAAGTCGAGATCAAGGACAAGAGCCTGTTCAACAAGGGGAGGCAGAAGCTGGCCAAGGCCATCACGGAGCACGGCGTCACCAAGAAGGGCGGCACACTGAACGCCTACGGGACCGCGGCCCTCATAAACGTGCTCAACGAGGCCGGGGGGCTGCCCACACGCAACTTCCGGGAAGGCCGGTTCGAGGGGGCCGAGAAGGTCTCAGGGGAGGCCATAAAGAAGGTCTGCGAGGAGAGGGGCGGCGTGGGGGCCACGGGACACCCGTGCCACGCCTCATGCCTAATCAAGTGCAGCAACATCTACCCCCACGAGGACGGCACAGAGCACGTCAGCTGCATCGAGTACGAGTCAGGTTGGGCCTTCGGCCCCAACTGCGGCATCGACAACCTCGACCACATAGCTGAGCTGGTGCGCCTGAGCAACGAGTACGGCGTAGACACAATCGAGATGGGCGGAACCGTCGCAGTCGCCATGGACGGAGGTCTGGCTAGTTTCGGGGACGGAAAGAAGGCCATAGAGATGATGAAAGAGATCCACAAGGGCACCCCGTTCGGCAAGCTGCTCGCCTCGGGCGCAGCCGTCACCGGGAAGGCCCTGGGGGTGACCAGGGTGCCTGCGTGCAAAGGCCAGAACATGCCCGCCTACGAGCCCAGAGCCGTCAAGGGGATAGGGTACGTGTACGCCACGAGCCCCATGGGAGCCGACCACACGGCGGGGTACACTATAGCCCCGGAGATACTGGGCGTGGGCGGCAAGGCCGACCCGTTGAACACGGATAAGTCGGCGCTGGCGCGGGGCTTCCAGGACACGACGGCGTTCATCGACTCCTCGGGCTACTGCCTCTTCATCGCGTTCCCCATCCTCGACATCAAGGAGGGCTTCGACGGCATGGTGGAGAGCGTCAACGGCGTCCTGGGCACAAACTGGACAGGCGACGACGTGGCCAGGATAGGCAAAGAGATCACCGAGATGGAGCGCGCCTTCAACAAGGCGGCCGGATTCACGAAGCATGACGACAGGATACCCGAGTTCATGAAGCTGGAGAAGCTTCCGCCCCACAACGAGGTCTGGAACGTAGCCGACTCGGAGCTGGACAAGGTCTTCAAGTAGCCACCACTCCCCCTTTTTTATTGTTAAAGCACTCAGATGCGGTCACACAGCCCCATGATTGCGGCTTTAACAGCTCACAGAGTAGACGGTTACGGTCATTTCCAACCATTTTTAGGCACGCATGTGAATACGGTTATGGTGTCTGAAGATGGAGCTTGAGATACACCTCTACGGAAGGCTGAGGAGGTTCACAGACAACGTGGACCCGCGGAGTCGGTCTACTCTTAGGGTCAGCGTCGCCGCGGGGGAGACGATTAGGAGCGTCCTGGAGAGGATCGGTATTCCCATGGCCGAGGTGGGCTCCAACATCTTCCTCAACGGCGAGTACTCGTCCATCGACAGGGTCGTGGAGAAGGGGGGGAGACTGGGAGTCTTCCCCGACGACATGAACCTGCTCTACAAGTGGCACTTCAACAAGAAGGGGTAGAATTGCCGATCCTGGTAAAGGTGTACGCGACGCTGAGGCGGCACACTGGTGGGGAGAGCACCCTGTATATCGAGGGAGCCGAGACCGTTCACGCTCTGCTGGAGATGATAGGAGTCCCCGAGGCTGAGGTCAAGAACGTCATGGTGAACGGCCGCAGAAGAGAACACGACTACACGCTCACAGACGGAGACAGGGTGGCGCTCTTCCCGCCCATCGCCGGCGGCTAGCTCAGGGTCTTGAGCTGGCTCCTGTACATGTATGCGATCTCCCGGACCGTGGTTGCCTCCTCCGCCCCCTTGTCCTCGCGCCACCTTGTGAACCTGGGGAACCTGATGGCGAGCCCCGACCCCTCCCTTACCTCACCGTAGGCCGCGGTGTGCAGCGGGCTGGCCGTGATCTCGTCGCCCAGCACCTCCATCACCCTCTCGGGCTCGAACCAGACCTCGGCCTCCATGAGGCTGTCCACCCTGGCGTGCCTGTGCGGAATCTCAAGGGGCTTAAAGAGACCCGGTATCTGCCCCAGTTTCTCGTCTGTGAACCCTGAGCCCACCTTGCAGACGGTCCTGAAGACGTCGGCCTCCTGGTCGTAGGCCGCGGCCAGGAGCGCGCCGTAGCTGCCTGCTCTGCGTCCCCTACCGTGGAACGCGCCCACAACGACCAGGTCCACTGTGTCCTGCATCTTGCTCTGGTAGCTGCGCTTCAGCTTCACACAGAGCCAGCTCCTGGCGCCCGCCCTGTAGACGCTGTCCGGCCCCGTGGACTTCACCACGAGGCCCTCTGTGCCGTCTGCTATGGCCTGCTGGAAGAACCTGTCGATCTCCTGGGGGTCTCCCGTCTCGAGGCGCTGCACGAGCTTGAACTCGTCCTTCTGGTCCACGATCTCCTCCAGCGTGCTGATCCTCTTCGGGTACGGCTCAAGCGTCAGGTCGACGCCGTCAGAGTAAAGGCAGTCGAACAGGTAGACGCGGACGGGCACCTTCTCCATCGTCTCCTCGACGCCGTACTTGCGGCGCCTCTGCATCAGCGTCTGGAACGGCTGGTCGTCCCCCGTGTCAGGGTCGTAGGCCACGGCCTCCCCCTCGATGATGGCGTCCCCGGCGCCTACAAGCTCACGGGTCATGGTGACCGCGTCGGGGTACATGCTGGTTATGTTCTCTAGGCGCCTGCTGAATATCTGGACGCGGCCGCCCTTCTTGTGTATCTGGAACCTCTCTCCGTCCAGCTTGTACTCGGCGCTGCACATCCCCCCCAGCTTCTCCACTATCTCCTCAGCGGTGCTCAGGCGCTGTGCCGCCATGACGCGTATCGGTGAGCCCACCCTTACGTGGAAGTCTTGGATTGCCTCGTACCCCTTCCCGGCGAGGGTCCTGGCGACGAGGCCCAGGTCGCTGCTCAGGTTGTAGGCCCGTTCAAGGTCGCCACGCGCCTCCTTGGAGCCCGTGTACGCTTGAGCCAGGGCGTCCAGCATGGTCATGTCGCCAACGCCCAGGCGGAGGCTTCCCACCACCATCCTGGCCAGGTACCTGGCACCCAGGGGCGAGGAGTCGGCCATGAGGCCGCCTAGGGCGTCCGTCTTCTGTTTGGCGCTGCCCTTGCCCTCCCTCCTAGCTATGCCGTCCAGGCCCTCGTAGATGTCGGTGACGGTGAGCTGCTTCGCGAAGAACCCGCTCTGCTTCTTGTCCTTGACGGCATCTTCGGCGGCGAGCCCTATGTCCCCCAGGCCCGAGAGCATGGACTCCACCCGCTCCTTCCTGAGGCCGCTGACCTTGACGATGGCCTCCACCGCCATCTTCTCCGCCATCCCGATCTCGGGTTCCCCCGTCCAGTCGGGGTGTATCTTACCCTGGGTAAGGTACACGATCTTGTCGATCTCCTCGGGCGTGGACCGCTTAAACAGCTCTGTGAGGATGTCGGTCATCTCCAGGCGCTTGGTGGTCTCCTCGAGCCTGGCGTAGAACTCGACGAGGGTGTCGTAGAGCATATGGACCAGAATATTGGTGGGTTAAGCCATATTTATACGGTGTAGCTGCTGCTGTCCCGCTCCTTTATGGCGTTGTACTCCTCCAGCGCCTCGATGAGGCAGTAATCGCCTACGCGCTCTGTGAACAGGCTGAACACGTAACCTGTGCCCCTGCTGTTCTCTATGCATGTGAGTAGGTTGGGCGGGAAGTAGTCGTCGCTGAGCCTCGACCATATCTGGTCGAGCTTGGGGTACTTGTTGTGGCGGAGGACAACGTAGCCTCTGAAGTGGGTAACCATGTCTGTGTACTGGACGGCCCAGAGGCTTGCCAGGTCCTGGTGGTTGGCTATGGCGCAGCAGCCGCCCTCGCGCTGGATAATGGCCATGCTCTTCTCCAGTTTATCGCTGTGCTCCCTGAGGATGTGGTCCCTTGTGGCCAGGAGCAGGCCGTCGCCTCCAGTGTGGTCGTCGGCGTGGATGACCTCGTGGACGCCGCTGTAGGCCGTCATGGTCTCGGCGAAGTCCTGCATGTCCATTGGGTGGTCAGAGCTGGGGAGCCTTCTGTCCAGGGTGATGGTGCTTGGGGGCGTGAATGACCCGTAGTCCATGCTGTACCTGTTTCCGTGCTT
This sequence comes from Bathyarchaeia archaeon, assembly GCA_036396185.1. Classification (GTDB taxonomy): domain Archaea; phylum Thermoproteota; class Bathyarchaeia; order TCS64; family TCS64; genus RBG-16-57-9. Next base: position 12,463 of record DASWLJ010000126.1, read on the forward strand.
CCTGTTCACGGTGCCCGCTATGAATGACCCTGTGTCCAGGCGTAGCTTGGTGCGCCACAGGTTCGGGGCGATGGGTAGGCTCAGCTGGTTCTGGGTGCGTGAGATCATTGTTAGTGACTCTCGGACGATTTGTCTGACATCGGCGTCCGTTAAATCTCTCCTCAGAGTCACTACATATCTATGATGCTGAGTATGCCTCGAATAAAAATTAGATGGTTCTATTCTCTGTGAACCGCTTTCACCGCCGACGTTCTTGATTTGTTTATGTTAATTACAATGGGAGGCGTGCTCTGCCCCAGTTTTTACATAATATATGTAATAGGCGTCATAGATTATATAGAGATATATAGCCAGGGCGTCTGCGTCCGGCCCATCAAACATTAAATACCCTGGCGGCTCCCCTACCCCTTGATATGCATGAAGTTCGGCGCTCAGACGGAGTACGGTAAGCTCCGAAGTGTACTGATGCACCGCCCTGGCGAGGGGATGCGGGTGGTCACGGCGGGAAACAAGAACGACTACCTGTTCAGGGACCCTGTGTACTGGAAGGCGTTCCAGGAGGAGCACGACAAGCTGGTGGACGCCCTCAGGGCCGAGGGGGTCGAGGTCCACATGCTCAGCGAACTGCTGGACGAGAGGCACATGGGGATAGCCGACGCGCTGCCCAACCTGGTGTACACGAGGGACGTGGCCATGGTGAACAACCTGGGAGCCAACATCCTCAGGATGACGTACCAGGCCAGGTTCGTGGAGCCGACGCTGATGGAGAAGGCGTTCAAGGAGCTTAAAGTCCCCATAGCCCACAAGGTGACGCCCCCCGGCCTCGTGGAGGGAGGCGACTTCGTCTGGTTCAGCGAGGACACCCCCATGATGGGCTTCGGCACAAGGTCCAACGAGGACGGCGTCCTCCAGATGAGGGACAGCATGATGGGCCGCTGCATAAAGGAGCTGGTCGCCCAGCCGCTGCCCAGCTGGAGGGTCCACCTGGACGGCGCGCTGATGATGATGGCGCCTGACCTGGCCCTCTTCCACCCGGGCAGCCTCAGGCTGTTCCCCGCCTACCACTACAGTGAGGACGGCGTCGAGCTGGTCTGGCTGGAGGAGTACCTGAAGGAGCGTGGCGTGGAGCTCATCTACTGCGACGACACCGAGATCAGGGTCTTCGGCAGCAACATCGTGGGCTTGGGTGGAGGCAAGTGCGTCAGCTACGAGTGGAACGAGCGGATAATCCCGCTGCTGGAGGACAGGGGCTTCGACGTCATCAGGATACCTGGAAGCCAGCTCGCCGTGGGAGGCGGAGGCCCCCACTGCATGACGTGCCCCATCCTAAGAGCGTAATTATAACGTTACTTCCCTTGGGCATTCCTGTTCATTAATTATTTTTTCCTACAGAGGAAGAGGCGATTATGGGTGAACGAGCAAATTATGAAATAAATATAGTTACATATGACGCTGAAGCGTGTTATGCCTAATGTTAAATATTAATCGTTAATATTTAATATTGGGGAAAAAAGAATGAGTAAAAAGACGTTTGTTGGTTTAGCGTTAGTAATGCTCTTAACACTAGTGACTGTACCGATGTCCTCTGCGAAGGGCGTCGAATACCGTGCGAACGGTAAAGACCTCAGTTACCCCGATCCCGGTCCCAACCCCAGTTCTGTGGTTGTAGGCGGAAATTGGAACATCAAAGTCAAGGGCGAAAAAGTAGATTTCACATTATTCTACAAAGAATTGAACCTAATACCAGAGCTTGAGGGAGGGGCTCCTGCTGGCTCTGTAGACCATTTCTACATGTCCCTGATCGAAGCATCGTATGTTAATATCCAGCCCGATGGAACATGCTACGTCTATGGAGTCTTCAACATCAATAAATGGGCATGGATGCCTGAAGGCTCAACTCCACCAATGGTCCACATATACAACTTTTTGGGTAATCAAGAGGGATGGTTCCTTATCACCCCCGACGGTCTAGAGCTTCATGCTGGACCCTGGAACCTCATCGGATCAACTACCACAATCCATCAATAGCTGAATCCAGTTACTCCCCTTTTTTTATCATCACCAATAAAGAAGATGCATATGCACACCCTTTACGAATTAGTATGCACGGTGTTTAATCGCACTCGTATTATTCTCAAAAATGCTTATGCATTTTAATCTCTTCATTGAAAGGTGCTAAATAACTGAAAAACGATCAGTTCCCCCACCGGAGTGATTAGGATGCTGTACGAGTGGAGAATATACTCAGCGGTCCCTGGTAGGATGGACGCGCTCCATGAGCGCTTCGTTAACACCACACTGAGGATGTTTGAGAAGCACGGCATAAAGGTCATCGGTTTCTGGGAGGCTGTCGTCGGCACCAGCAACACCCTGTACTACATGCTCGCCTTCAACGACATGGCCCACAGGGAGAAGGCCTGGAACGCGTTCGCCTCGGACGCCGAGTGGCTCAAGGCCAAGAAGGAGACAGAGGATCGGGCCGGCGGGCCTCTCGTGGAGAGAGTTGAGAACACCCTGCTGAAGCCTACGCGTTATTCGCCCCTCAAATAATTTAACGTGTACGCGTAAACACCCTATTATTCCGCTAATGTAAGTGCGCGCACATTTATACCATAGTACTATCCTAAGGGACTGGGATGAGCTTTGAGGAAAG